>JAITKD010000070.1 GCA_031278575.1 Spirochaetaceae bacterium
TACCCCAATTCCCCCATTTTTTCCATGGCAAGGACGACCGCCGCGGTACAGGCGGTTTCGGTCCGCAGGGCCCGGCGCCCCAGGGAAAGACGGATAAACCCCGCCGCCTCAAAAAGGCCCCGTTCCCGGTCGGACCAGCCCCGTTCCGGGCCTATGGCCAGAACCACGGCCCCCGTTACCGGGGGGAGCGCGGCCAGGGAACCCACGGGACGGACATTGTCGGCAGCCGCGAGGAGGAGCCCCGAAGGGAAGGGGGTCTGACCCTCCGGCCCGTGGGAAGCAATCCAGGGCTTTTCGGCGAGCCAGGCATCCACAGCGGGGTAGGCCGCAAGCACGGGGAGCCCCGTATCCCGGGCCTGGACCGCCCCTTCGACCAGGGCCGCCCGGGCCCCGCCGTCGGTCAGCAGCGTGGTATCCCGGTAGCTTTTTTCCCCCAGATCCGTCCCCAAGAGGTCCACCGCCTCCACCCCAAGGTTGGAAAGGTCCCGCAGGAGCCGCCTGAGTTGTATGGGCCGGGGGAACCCCACCGCCGCCCGAATGGGGACCCGAGGCGGGGGCGGCTCCCGGAGGTCCAGGGAAACCCGGAGGGACCCGTCGGGCTCCAGGGCGTCGATCCGGCCCCGGCCAAGGCAGCCCCCCAGGACGCCGGCGTCAAAGCGGTCCCCCGTCTTTTTGCGGAGGACCTTGAGCAGGTGGAGGGTCCGGGGATCCCGCCGGGGGAGGGGCTTCCCGATTTCGCGGCCTTCAAAGAGGATGATATTCATGTTCCTATCCGCACCAGTTCCCCCGCCCCGCGGCCAAAGACCTCTTCCTCGTACATACATTCCGCCTGGGCCGGCGGGGTCGGGTAGACCCCGGGCATCACCGCCCGGAACCGGAATTCCACCTCCGCTTTCCCCTGGGGGAAATAATCCCAATGGAACCGGATCTCATCGTCCAGGATGAACCGGAGGGGCCCGGCATTATACCAAGGCTCATTTTCCGGGGGGGCTTCCTCCTCCGGGGCCGGGGGGACCGTGGCGCTGGTTACCAGGGCCGCGTCCACAATTTCCGCCCCCGAGGGCACCGGGATCCGGAGGGCCACAAAGGTCCGGTCCCGGGAACCGGAGACCAGGACCCGGCGGGTATAGGTTTTGCCGGGGATAAGCCGCCCGTCCCGGACCGGGTTACCCTCGGCGTCAAAGGTTTCGGTAAACACCCCCATGCCCTCGTCCCGGGGCCGGGCCAGTTCCGCGGGAACCCCGTACCGGAGGCTCGCGGTATAATAGAGGGCGCCGGACCCTTCCCGCTCTATCCGCAGGGGGAGGAGGGTGTCCCGGGGGAGGTCCCGGAGGAGTTCCCCGGTAAAGGGGAAAAGCCGGAACAGGGGGACGCCGCCATAGGAGCCGAATTCCCCGGAAACCAACGGGATATACCGGGTATCCCCGGTATCCCTCAGGGAAAGGCGGCCCTTCAGGTTGGTCACGGTGTTCGCCTCGCCGTCGGCCACCCGCCCAAAGGCAAGGACCGCCCAATATGAGGAGGCCGTGTTGGACCATACCCCCCGGCGCTGCCGTTCCAAAAGAGCCCCGGCCAGCCGGGTGGTCATATCGTCATGGGGGCTCAATGCCTGGTAGAGCATCAGGGCCAGGGCGTACCGGTCCGTATCGTAGCCCCAGAAATTGGCCCCCCGTTCATAGGTATCGGTGAGATCCAGGGTTTGACTTCCCGGCCGGATAAAACGCCGGATCCGGTCCTGGGCGGAAAGGGCAAAATCCCGCATCCCCAATTCCAGGGCCGCAAGCCCCGCAAAGGCCCAGCCGGATATGCCCGGATCGTCCCCCCAGCTCAAAAAGCCGCTCAATTCCCTGCCGATCTGCTCCCCGTGCATAGCCCTCACCCACAGGGCGTAACCCCAAAGAAAGGGGTCCCGCGAAGCATACCGCAGGGCGTAATCGGAGGAACTCAGATAGGTAAGGAGCTTGGGTATTTCCAGGGAAGGGGGAAGGGCATATCCCTTGACCCTGGCCAGGGCGGCGATATGGGCCACCCGGAGGCTCACATAATAATTGCCGGTCTGTCCCCCGGGCCAATAGGGATAGGAACCGTCGCTGAGTTTGTTTTTGGCAAGCTCCGTCAATTCCTCCTCAATAACCCGTTGGGGATTTTCCACAGGGCTGGCAAGATCAAAGGCATCCAGGTGGCCGGCGAAACTTATCAGGGGGAGGAGCCGGGCGGTACGTTGTTCCAGACAGCCGTAGGGATAATCCAGAAGGTACTCCACCGCCTCCTTTAACCGGGCAAGCCGGGAAGCGGAAAGGGAAACCGAAAGGGAGCCGGTTCCTTCGGGAATTATCGAGGGAAGCACGACCCCTTCCTCAATAAAGGAATCCTGATCCCCCAAATTCCCCGCTATGGTTACGGTCTCATAGAGTACGGGCCGGTCCACCATGATATCCCGGAGGATCCGCTCGTTCACCTGGGAGGAATTGAGGGTGAATACCAGCCGGGCCTCACCGGAACCAACGGCGGCAACCCGGAAGGGCGCCTCCTCGGATGCCCCGGGGTTTATGGTCAGGGTTTTTGTGTCCCCGCCGTCCACCACCAAAACCGCGCCGGTTCCCGCGCCGGTTCCCTCTACGGCCAGGGAAACCGAAGCCTTCACCGCCGTTTCCGTCAGGTTGGTTAAGATCAGGGAGACCTGCCCCGTATCCCGCCACCGGAGTTTCCGGGGCAGGGCGGCCTGGGCGGTGAGGGGGGCGCTTACCCGCAGGTCCTGTTCGGCGATACCAAAGACATCAAGCCCCGCGGCCAGGGCGGTACACCGGTAGGTGGTCAGGGAATCGGGGAGTTTGAATTTCACCGTTACCGTTCCGTCGGGGCCGGTAACCAGCGCCGGCTCAAAAACCGCGGAGGGCCTAAAGTCCTTCCGTTCCTCCAGTTTGGCATCGTCTTCGGCGTCCCCTCCCTGGAGATCGGACAGGGCGTAGGTAACCGGATCGATAAGCAGGGAACGGCTGTCCGCACCCCGCACCCCCAGGGGGAAGTTCCGGGGATCGTAAAAATAGGCCAGGGGATCCGGGACGTGGTAATCGATGAGGTCCACCACCCCCCGGTCCACCGCCATAAAGGTGAGTTCCACCCCCGGCGCGGGCCGGCCGTTTTGGCTTACCTTCAGGCGTACCTCCGCTTCCTCCGCCGGGGCGTAGACCCCTTTGGAAGCGGTTATTTCAATGCTGTAGCGGCGGCTCCGGCTATCCACCCGCAGGGCAGCTAAACCGAAAACCCCCTTGGGTTTATCCAGATCCGGCTCATAATAACTGTTTTGGGGGCTCCCGGACCGGATCGTATAGGATGAAAGGGCCGCATACACTATAGGCGCCTGGGTTTCATCGATGGGAATGTCAATGGTTCGGGCGGAGCCGTCCAGCTCAATGATCCGTTCCGAAAGGATCCCCTCCCGTTCCAGGGTGAGGAGGTATTTTCCCCGGGGAAGGGGGGAACGGACGAGGATACGGGCGGTCTCCCCCGGAGCGTACATTCCTTTATCCGGGCTGAGGCTGATGTGGTCCACATCCTCCGCCCCCCACCGGACCCAGCCCGCGCCGGAGACGTAAAAGCCGAACCGGGTTACCACGGGCCGGTTCCGGTGATCCCTGCCCCGGAGGCGGATCTCCCACTGGCCGCTTTGCCCCGGGGTAAAGGTTTTGACCCCGGCAAAGTCATCCTGACCGCCCTCCAGGGTTCCCCCCTCTTCCACGGTTTCGACCCGTTCCCAGAGGAGGTTTACCCGGCCCCCCACCCCGGCTTGGCGGGCCTGCTTCCACTCGTACCGTACCAGCTCGTAGGCAAGCTCCCCCCGCCAGTTTTCCGGCCCCCGGTAGGGTTCCCCCTCCGGGGAAAGCAGGGCCCAGCTTATCGCCGCGGGGCTTCCCGCGGGCAGGAACCATGCCGAGGGGGAGGCGGCCGTTGGGGTCGTGCCCGGATCCAGCCGGGCGGCGATATAGAAGGACGCGGGGTGGACCGTAACCGAACCCCGGCCGGCGATTTCCTGACGGGCCGCATCCTGTACCGCGGCTTCCAGCCGGTATTGGTAGGCGGCCCCCTCAACCCCCTCCGGGAGGGGGACCTGGCGTATATCCGCGCTCCCGTCGGGCCCCAGGGTCCCCTCCCCCCGGCTCACGAAGGAACGGCCGTCGGGAAGTTCCGGGCCGAAGCGCCAATACTGCCAGTCCCCGCCGGGGTTAAAGGTCCGGGGTTCCCTGGTCCAATACCAGGAGTAGGCCGCCCCGGAAAGGCCGCCCCCGGCCAGGTAGGAGGCGGAAAGCCGGGCGGAAAGGGTTTCCCCGGCATAAAAGGGGATGTCCGGGAACTTGAGGGAAAGGGCAAACCGGGCCCGCTCAAAATTCGCCGCCGTAAAGGGCAGGGCATAAGCGGCATCCCCCCGTTTATACCGGATGGTATATACCCCGGGATCCAGGCCGTCGGGGAGGGTAAAGGAACCGTAGCTTCCCCCATTCCCGGAACTTATCCCCCGGATGGAGGCGATCACCGGGGCTTGGTACCCGCCGCTGCTTACTTCAATAGTATAGGGCCCCTGGTATACCTCAAAACGGCCCCGGTTCAGGTTCCGGTCTATACCCCGGAAGGTAACGGTCTCCCCGGGCCGGTAGAGGCCCCGGTCGGTAAAGAGAAAGATCACCGGCCGGGGGGCCTCCGCGGCAAAAGGGGAAACCGTGGCTTCCAGGTCGAAACGCCACATATTGTGGCTGTCATTGGGGATGAATTCCGCCTGATCCCCCCCGGCCCGGGCGCCGCCCCCCTGGCTCACCCGGATACGGAGGCCCTTTCCCACGGAACCGTCCCGCTGGGGGGAGCTTGAGGGCTGGGTAAACCGGGCGGCAAAGGCCCCGTCGGAGAACTCAAAAACCCCCAGGCCCTGGGCATCGGTGAGGCCCTCCCGGACAAGGGCCGTCCCCTCCAGAAGTTCTACCCGGGCCCCGGCGATGGGTTCCCCCGAAGAAAGCCGGGTAACCCAGACCAGGACTTTGTTATACCCGTACCGGACCGTGATACCCATATCGGTTACCTGGACGGTAAGCCAGGCCTGGTCCCGGTAAACCTCCCTTTTCCCCCAGGAGGATCGGGCCTCGTAGTCCCAGGCCATGGCCGCGCTGCCCCGGCCCCCGGGCCCCAGGTAAGGATCCAGGTCTTCCATAAAAAACCGCTTGGAATTGGCGGGGAATTGTGAGCGATCCAGGGCCTTCAGGGATTCCGGGGGGACCCGTTCATAGGGACCGTCGGCGGCCCGGGAAAGGAACCGCAGCGACAGGGGGTTCTGGGCCTCCCAGATCACCCGGGGGGGAAAGGCCCCCTCCAGCATCCGGGGGCCCGTATTCCGGGTATACACATAACTTGAGGCTTCCCCTACCCGGGCCAGGACCTGTTCGGCCTTTCCCAGGGGCCGCCCCCACAGGTCTTTGAGGTCCCCGGAGATTCGGACCTGGTAATCCTGGCGGTATTCCAGGGGAAACCCGTTCAACACCACCGACGTACCGTAAACGTGGATGTTTTCCGCCGCGGCCGGGGGCATTCCTTCTATAAAAAAGTATTGTTCCGCCCCCTCGGGATCCACCGGGTGGCTAAAAACGAGGGTTATGGGTATGGAATCTCCCTCCCTGGTTCGGGGGGAGTTGGCGGACCGGACGTAAATTTCGTCAAACCGAAAGGGCAGGAGGGTGTGAAAGGTGAAATTCCAGTCTTCCTTGGAACCCAGCCACCCCGGTTCCGACCGGGCCCCGGCCAGAACCGTGAGTTTCGCCTCGGTGTCCATGGGGAGGGCATCGTTGAGGGTTACCAGGACCCCCTGTTCCGGGGTCAGACCCCGGCCTTCAAGGCGGGCGGGACGGCTCACCCGGAAGGGCCAGGTTTTTTCCCCGGTACGGAAAACCAACCACCGGCCTATCTCCTCCAGGTTAACGGGATAGGAGAAGATCAGGGTAATGTTCCGCGCCTCCTCCGGGGGGGCGTTCCGGGGGCTGACGTACCCCTCCCCGTCCCCCAGATAGCAGGACAAAACCGAAAGCCTTTCGGTCTCAAAAGAAAAACTTTTTTCCCCTTCCAGGGGCTTTCCCCCCAGGGACCGCAGCGTATCCGAGAGGGTAACCCGATAAGACCGCTGGGGAAGGTTTTCCGTCTCCGGCTCAAAGGAGAGAAGCCGGGACCCGTACCAGCGGTACACCCCCTCCAGGGGCGGGTCTATCGTAAAAAGCCCCCCGGCATCGTCCTGCCGGATGGGCTCCCCCAGCTTTGCCAGGGGAACCGCGGGCTGGGAAAAAACCACATAAATTGAAGGCTTACGGATCTCCTGGGGGAGTTCCCCCCGGGGGCCATAATCGGCCATACGGAAGGGCTCGTCACTTTCCGTTATGGTTCCGCGGGCGTCTTCTTCCGCCCAGGCAGCGGTTTCGTAATAGGCGATCCGGTAATCCGCCAGATCCGTCACGACCGCCCCCGGCGCCGCGGAAGAACCGGAAAACACCGTCACGGACCGGGCCGGTTCCTTCCGGTTACAACCGCCCAGGCAGAGGCCCAAGCCGCCTGCCGCGAGGCAAAAAACGAAGAGACCGGCAAAAAGCCGAAACCTATGATTCATGATTACTCCTTTTCATTCGGGAGTCTGGTTTAATATTCTATTGAACCAAAGGTTCACAACCAAAGGTTCATAACCTTCAGTTCACGCGCTGCTCCGGCTTTTGCGCTGCGGAGACTCATACCGGGATTAGCGCCTGGCGGGTCTAAAAAAACCGAAGAGGCTGCCGCAGAAACCGCCCACCACATGGGCAAATTCGGAAATATCATCGGCGTTAAAGGAATTGAGGAATTCCCGTCCCAGGTAGAGGACCAGGACCAAAATAAAGCTGAGGGGAATTTCCCCTTTATTGAAGTTGGTGAATGAAGCCAGCAGGATCATCATAAAAACCACCCCGGAAGCCCCCAAAAGAGCGGTGGAAAAAAGGAGGATGTTCAGAATACCCGTGATCAGGGCGGTAACGGCGATCATCAGGAACAGGGACAGGGAACCGTAGGATGTTTCCAGCATGGGGCCCAGGAGGAGGATAAAGGAAAAATTGGAAATCAGGTGGTTCCAATTGACATGGCCTATCACATGGGTAAAAAGGGTGATCCAGCTCCGAACATCGGCGGGATTAAAGCTCCCCCTTCCGCTTACCACAAACCAGGTCCCGGTAAGCCGGGGGAACAAGGTCTGGGTCAGGAGCAATACCGCGGCGCTGATAAACGCAAAGGTTAATACCGTAGGGGCGTTGTACTTAAGGCGCATTGTTTTTTCCGTCCCTTTTGGGGAGGTTTAATTCTATCTGGACCGGACAATGATCCGCCCCCGCCACATCAGGACGGATTATCGAAGATTTGACCCTGGGCATAAAGGCGGGATCGACACAATGATAATCGATTCTCCATCCCACGTTCCGTTCCCGGGCGTTCATCCGGTAGGACCACCAACTGTAATGCCCTCCCTCGCCGGCATGAAAATGACGGAACGTATCCACGTACCCCGCCCCGGTAAAGGTATCCATCCAGGCCCGTTCCTCCGGAAGATACCCGGCGTTACCCTCGTTTTCCTTTGGCCGCGCCAGATCGATGGGGGTATGGGCTATGTTATAATCCCCGCAGAGAACCAAATGCCTGCCCTGGGAAACCAGGGTGTTACATAATTTCAATATGGCATCACAGAATGCCAGCTTATACCCTAACCGGGCGCCGGCGTCCTGGGAATTGGGGAAATAGGCGTTGATCAGGGTAAAATCCTTAAATTCAGCCTGCAAAACCCGGCCTTCATCGTCAAATTCGGCTATTCCCAGGGGTTTTACCTCCGCGGGTTGGGTTTTACTGTAAATAGCCACCCCGGAATACCCGGCTCTTTTTGCGCTGGCCCAATAGGAGGCGTAAACCCGTCCCCCATTATCCTGGGGACTGATTAAATCCGGGATAAGCTGCTCCGGCCTGGCCTTAGTCTCCTGGACACAAAGCACGTCCGGGGATTCATCCCTGAGCCAGGAAACAAACCCCTTCCTTTCCACCGCCCGGATCCCATTAACATTCCACGACAAAACACGCATT
>JAITKD010000004.1 GCA_031278575.1 Spirochaetaceae bacterium
ATAGGGATTTACTTTACCCGGGGGGCGTCGCTCCGGGCCTTGGTATTTGGTTTCAGGCCCGCGGTGGACAAAACGGCGGCGGAACCGCCGCCGGCCCCGGCGGCGCCCGCCCCGGTTGAGGCCGCACCGGTTCCCGCCCCCAAGGCGGAGGTGCCGGTTATCGAGGCGCCGGCGGTTCCCAAGCCTCCGGCGCCGGCCCAGTCACGGGTACGGTCCCCGGCGCCGGTCGCCCGGTACAAGGTTCCGGCGGTTATTCCGGCAGCGGGGGTTCCGTATAAAATACAATGGGGAGATACCCTGTGGGAAATTTCGGAGGCTTTTTATCGTAACCCTTGGCTTTATCCTCGTATTGCCCGGTTTAATAATATTCGTAATCCAAACCGTATTATCTCGGGAACCACGATCCGTATTCCGCCCAGGAATTAGGCGCCGGCCCCCGGTTCTGATTTTCCTCTTGGTCTTCGTCGTCAGCCTTGGCGCCTGCGATCCCAATTTTATATTGGATCTGCCCGTGGCGGAGGCCGCCGGACGGCTCGAAGCGGGGGATATTGATTTTATCCTTAACGCCGATCCCCGGCGGATAGACGAGCTGCGGCGGCTCCACCCCTCGGCCTTGTTTTACGCGGGTCTTTTGGTCCAATCCCGGGAAGCCGGGGGCGTTATGGGGGATAAACCCGGCGGCATCGGCCTTTCGGCGCTTCTGTTTGAGTCCGCCCTGGAAAGCCCTTCCCCCAAGGTACAGGACGCGGCGGCCGCGGAGCTTTTGAAAGCGGTGCTGGAAGGGGAAGACGGGGTCTTGGCGGAGCGGCTCCTGCCGGGGCTGCGTAAAAAGCGGGCCGTCTTTGCCGGGGCCCCTTTTTTGGAGGAACTCTACGGCGCCGCCCTTTATGCCCTGGGGAGGTTTGACGAGCTTTCGGCCCTGTACCAAGACCGGGAGCCCCCGTCCCTCCGGGGCAGGTCCCTTTTCCTCCTGGCATCCCTCCGGCGCGGGGAAAACACCCGCCGGGAACTCCTGGACTTTTTTCTTTCGGAGCCTTTGCGGGATCCGCACCACTGGGCCTTTCGGGAAATCGAAAAATTCCCCCCCGCTTTTTCAAATTCCGAAGCCGCCGCGGTCGCGGGCCGGTTTTCCGTATCCCGTTTTTTCTATGACGCGGGGCTTCAGCATTTCAGAATCCCCCTCGCGGAGGGGCCCCGTCTTTTTTTTGAATACCCCGAACTCCTCTCCGATCTGGGCAAGGCGTTTCAATATACCGCCGCCGGGAAAGAGGGGATAAAACTTTTTTTGGAATGGGACGATCTTATTACCGCGGGGAAGGCGGGCCTTGCCGGGGGGGATACCGGGGACATCCGGTTCAGGCTGTGGTATTATGGGGGGAGGATCCAACGGCAGGGGGAACAGTACGGGGAGGCGGCCCGGTCTTTTGCCCGGGCCCTGCCTTTTGCCCCAACGCCCCTCCAGCGGGACGCCTGTATCTGGTATATCCTCCGGATAAACCTGGATGAAAACCCCGCCGGGATGATACCCCTCCTGGGGGCCTATGTCCCCCGTTGGCACTCGGACGTTTATTTTGCCGATATATTGGACCTGCTTTCCCGGGAGCTGCTGGTAAAACGGCAGTGGGATTCGTTTTTGGAGGTTTTTTCCCTGATCCGCGGGGGAACCGATGGGGCCACCCGGGCTAAATACGCCTATATCATTGGCCGGGCCGTTATGGAAGGCTATATACCGGCGGTAAAAGCCGGGGCGGCCCGGGATTATTTTAGGATAGCTATGGAAGAAAAAGGGGCCCCCTGGTATTACCGCGCCCTCTCCGCCTCCTATTTAGGGGAAAAGCTCCCCCCAATACCGAAAAAAGTCCCTGCCCCGGTCCCGGGGGACAGGGTGGATTTTTTCCGGGATTTTTTTACCTACGGCGCCGGAACCTACGCGTTTCTTTACCTCAGGCCGGTGATGGAGGAGTTGACCATACCGGAATTACGGCTGCTGGCGGAAACCTTTGCCAAGGCCGGACGCTGGGGGGAATCCATCAGGATAAGCGCCCACTATATGAGCCGGGACGATTATGAACCCGACCTTTGGGACCTGGAACTGGCTTATCCCCGGCCCTTTTCCCGTCTGATCGAGGAAAGCGCCCGGAAAGAGGGTCTGTCCCCGGAAATTTTATACGGCCTTATCCGGACGGAAAGCGCCTTTATCCCCGATATCGGTTCCCGGGCCGGGGCCATAGGGCTGACCCAGCTTATGCCCGCCACCGCCATGGAGATGGCCGGCCGGATCCGCCGGGAGGGGGGGCTTGAGTACCCGGACCGGGAAGAACTCGACCTCCGAGACCCGGACATCAACGTCCCCCTGGGGGCCCGGTATTTGCGGTACCTGATAGACCGTATGGGGAGTCTCATGCCGGCCCTGCTGGCCTACAACGGCGGCATGGGCCGTATTCCCCGCTGGCGGGCCGCCCAGAAGGACCTGCCCGAAGACCTTTTCCCCGAAACCATCGAATTAAGCGAAACCCGGGATTACGGCAGAAAGGTCCTGTCCGCGGCGGCGGTTTACGGATATTTGTATTATGGTATGACGATGGAAGCGGTAATTGCCGATATATTTAAAGCCGGTCAATAATAATGTAGACCCATTGTACCGGCCTTATTGAACAACGCTATTTAAGGAATGAGGCGCTTTCAGAATCCAACGGCCCACAGCCCCCTGATTTTGAAACCGCCTCGAAAGATTTATAAAGGAGGTTCCGGTTCCGTGATTTTGAAAATCTTTTTTTCCCGGCCTGATTATAAATTCCGTCTGGCGGCGGTGATAGGCGCCCTGATTTTGGGTATTTTCTCCCTTTTTTTGATTTTTTCCATCGCCGTTTCCCTTTTCAGTTTATCGGGGTTCCCCGCGCTGCCGGTGGATTTTTTGACCAACGCCTATGGGATGCTGGCCTTTATCATTCCCCTGTACTTTTTGGGGATGGCCCTGATCCTGGCGGATCCCCGCTATAAGCCCGGCCGGATATTTATCCTTAACGCCGGGGTTTTCCCCTTCCTGACCCTGGCCATTGGTTTTGCCTTTCTCCGGGATTTCGCCTATTATTCGGTACGGATCGCCCTCCTCGTATCCCTGGGGAGAACCGGTTTTTGTTTTCTGGTTATTACCCTGACTTTTATTGAGGGCGTCATCATTATGGCTTTGGTTTCCCTTTTTTTCCCCGGGGAACCGCGGGGGCTTGATCCAAAAGACAAAACCGGCCTGTCCGAAGCCCGCCGGGGCTTGCTCCCTCCGCCCCAAACGACCGGGGGGGATCTTTATATCGAAGCCGCTCCCCTGAGTGAAGGAAGCGGCCAAAACCAGATCCTCCTTCCGGCGGTTGATAAAAACGACCCGCCGGAATTTTCCGAATTACCCCCCCTGTCCGGCAAAGCGGCCTTTAAGGAAGCCGAATCCCCCCAGCTTATCCGGGAGCGGGTGGAACAATTCGGCGCTTATATTGAGGAGCCTGACTTTTTTGAAGACGTCCGGGTTTTTGAGCCCCGGGATGCGGTTTTTTCCGGGGAAACGGAAGACGGGGACGGACCGGACTATGCCGGGGAAGAGGATCCGGAGGACGGGACGCCCTACGCCGAAGACCCCTGGGTAAAAGAGCCGGATCGGGAAGATGCCGAACCGGAAGAACCGGTCAGCCGGGGAACGGAACCAAAAATAGGGAAGATAAAAAAACACGGCCCCTACCGGGTCCCGGTGGAGGGGATCCTCAACCAATACCCCGACGGCCAATACTGGATCATCGATCAGGTTACCCGGGACGCCGCCATAACCCTCAAGGAAACCCTGGAGGAATTCAAGATCCAGGCGGAGGTAACGGGGATCCGCAAGGGCCCGGTGATCACCATGTTCGAGATCCTCCCCGCTCCCGGGGTCAAGCTCTCCCGAATCGTGAACCTCCAGGACAATATCGCCCTCCGCCTGGCCGCCTCATCGGTGCGGATCGTGGCCCCTATTCCGGGGAAACACGCCGTGGGGATCGAGGTGCCCAACAAAAAACGGAACATCGTCTCCTTCCGGGAGATCATCGAGGGGGAATTACAGCGGGAGGGCAAGAAACCTGAGATCCCCGTGGTTTTGGGGAAGGACATAACCGGGGAGGCCCAAACCGTGGACCTGGTTCAGATGCCCCACCTGCTCATCGCCGGTTCCACCGGATCGGGCAAGTCGGTCTGCGTCAACTCCATGATCCTTTCGATATTGTACCAACGGGCTCCCGCGGAATGCCGGCTGATCCTCATCGATCCCAAAATTGTGGAACTCAAACTCTACAACGATATTCCCCATTTGTTAACCCCGGTGATCACCGAGCCGAAACGGGCCTTCCAGGCCCTTCAATACTGTATCTACGAGATGGAGCGGCGTTACGCCTGCCTGGACTCCATGGGGGTCCGGGACATCCGCAGTTACAACAAACGGATCCGGGAACGGGGGATCGCCGCGGAACACATGCCCTATATCGTGGTGGTGATCGACGAATTCGCCGACCTTATGGCCACCACCGGCAAAGAACTGGAATCTACGGTGGCGCGTCTTGCGGCCATGAGCCGGGCCGTGGGGATCCACCTGGTCCTGGCCACCCAGCGGCCCTCCATCGACGTGATCACCGGCCTTATCAAGGCCAATATCCCCAGCCGTATCGCCTTTATGGTGGCCAGCAAGATGGACAGCCGGATCATCATCGACATGGTGGGGGCGGAAAAGCTCCTGGGTAAGGGGGATATGCTCTACGCCGGGGTGGTGGACCCCTTCCCCGTCCGTATCCAGGGGGCCTTTGTCTCCGAAGAAGAGGTGGAGCGGGTGGTGGAGTTGGTGAAGACCCTGGGGTCCCCGGACTATATCGACGACGAAATTTTCTACGACGAGGACGACGAGGCCGCCCCCTCCCTCTTTTCCGAGGGGGAAGACCCCCTGTACGACAAGGCCCTGGAGGTGGTGGTGCAACAGGGCAAGGCCAGCGCCAGCTATATCCAGCGGCGGCTCAAGATAGGCTACAACCGGGCCGCCCGGCTGGTGGAAGAAATGGAACACCGGGGCGTCGTCGGGCCCGCCCAGGGGTCGAAGCCGAGAGAGCTACTCAAAGGCGTATAAGGCCCTTTGGCCGTGAATAGCAGGAGGCCCCCGCCGGGGGCATCCTGCTATTCGTAGACCCTGCGCGCGGAGCGCGGCTTTCCCAACAGCGTCGGCGCGGCGTGGCGCCCATGAGGGCCGCTGTCCCCCGCAACGGGCCGGAGGGCTTTAGCCGTCCGGCGGCGCCGTCCAAGGATCAAAGCCGAGGGAGTTACTCAAAGGCGTATAAGGCCCTTTGGCCGTGAATAGCAGGAGGCCCCCGCCGGGGGCATCCTGCTATTCGTATACCCTGCGCGCG
>JAITKD010000056.1 GCA_031278575.1 Spirochaetaceae bacterium
TTCTCCTCATATTCCCCCGTCTCCCCGCCCCCGCCCCCGGATAAACGGTGCCAATCCGCCCGTGCTTCCGCGGCAACCGTCTTTCCCACCGTAAACCGAAAACGCTCAGGGGAAAGGTCTGTCCTAAAACCGGTAAAATACGAAGTGCGGGTCACAGTTAGAGCCTGCCGCGGGTATGGACCCGGCCTTCCAATCAGGTTATACGACGAGGTTAAAAATCGTCCCCATGGGGGCCGAGGGAACGGACGCATAGGGGACGCTGCCTGCCCCTCGGGCTTGCCGGATCTGGGTTTCATATTGTTCGATCAGGGCGTCTATCTGTTTATCGGACATGGAAAAATCTGCTACAGGTTCTGGGCTTTTTTTAATCTGGATCAACTGTTCGATAAGGACGTCCAGGATCTTCAGTTTGTTGATGGTAACCCCGTGGGTTCCCTCGGGGGCGGGGGTTCCGGAGACGTGTTTAAAGTGGGAATAAATATAATTGCCGGGGGATACGGGCAGGGACATTCTTCCCCCCCGGGATGCGCTGATGGCGTATCCTATACTGGGAACTCCCGATGATATAACCCCCCGAATCATCTTTGTATCCTCCAAGTTTAAATGGTGGGGCAGGACCTTCTACCGGCAATACCGGTCAAAAGCCTCATTTATAATATCGGATGGAACAAAAAAAGCATGAGGAGGATTTTCTTACAATTACGCGGAACCGGTCTATTGGACTTGTTCAAGAACCCCGTGGTTCTCTCCCAATTACATATCCCGGTTGAGCCGGATCCAGTCGTTTAAACGCCGTTCCAGGGGCCGGATATCGGTTTTGGTACCACGCCGGATCCGGTCGTGGAGATAGGGGAGGATGACCCGCTCTTTAATGGCCGTCCAGCTCCGGGGGAGTATGTTGGTGGGCGAAAGAAAATCTTCCGGCGGCATATGCCCCAGGAGGTTTGGATAAAACTGGGGGAAGATATGTTCCGTTACGGTCCTCAACGCGGAAAAACCGTTTCCAATACCAAAAAAAGTTTCGGTCAACCGTTTGTCCCGGCTTACTTCCATGAGGTGGCGCTGGGTATCCTCCTGAAAAAACCACCGGACAAAAAACATCGCCGCTTTTTTTGCCTTACCCTCTTTACAGATCCCCAGATAAACGGCTTCCTCCGACAGGGGGATAGTGTTTTTTCCCGCAATCCAACGAAAATCGAGGTTTATCTGCTTTTCCTGGGTCAGGGTAAACAGATCCGCGCTGTTCATATAGGCAAAAAGGATCCGCCCCGACAGGGCCAGGTTTGAAGGGGAATCGTAGAAGTATTTAAAAACAAAATCGTCCTCCGCCCGGATACCCCCGTTGACCTCTTCGATCCAGTTCCGGACATATATCATGGCCTGTTCCAGGGCGTTCGGATCCCATGCCAGGGGGGTCGCCTCCTTAAAGGACGCGTTAAAAAGGGTGGCCGTAATAAAAAGAAAATCATCACTCCAGGAGGGGGAAAAACCCATCCGGGAATAGATACCGTTATTACCGGTATTGTAGGCTTTTCCCAGCGCTTTAATTTCATCCAAATTCACCGTAAAGGAATTGGGGAGCAGGTAACTGTTATTCCGGGTAAATACCAAGGCGGGAATATTGAATGAGACCGGCAAGAGGTACTGTTTCCCTTCGATATTACCCAGGGCCAAAAGGTGGGGATAAAAAGAATTTTTTAGCGTCTTCGTATTTTTTTTAAACAGGTCGTCCAGGGGTCTGAACAAGACCCGGGAGGAGGCGTTTTTCAGCCAACTGCCGACGACCAGATCCGGCGATGCCCCGGAATTGGCAAGTTCCGAAGAAAGGGATTCAACGTACCGGGTTTCCACCTTGTACTCGTTCTGGGCGGAGTTAAAATATTCCGCATAAACGGCAAATTCGGGGCGGTCCGTCCAAAGGGTAATGGTTTTGGATTCAAAACAAGCGCCCAAGAAAAAAGGAAACAGCACGATAAAAAAGCGTCCCGGGGTCTTCATGGTTCGTCCTGATTGCCCGCTTACAGCTGCCCAAAACTCATCATCACCTGGTGGAGCCGTTGTTCCAAAAGCCTAAAAGAGAAGAACCGGCGGCCCAATTCAAAATTTTTTGCGCCCATGAGGGTGATCGCTTCGGGATTTTCCAATATAACTCTGACGGTTTCGATGATCTCCGGGGTTACATAATTTTCCATGACTACCACGTCAAAATTCAGGGGTTCTATATCTTCTTGAAAGATCGAATAACGGTTTACCAAAATTGGCTTTTTAAACCAAACCGCCTCCAGAAAGGCGTTGCCGAACCCCTCGTAGGTGGAAGGATAGGTAACAAAATCCGCGTTCAGATAACAGTCCCACAGGCTGTATTTTTTCGCCCCCGATTCGGTTATCCCCCGGTCGGCGCCGATGATATCCGGCCGTACAATCACATCCACCCCGAGGAGGGCGGCGTAGTCCATGGTCCGCAGGAAATAGTCGGACCCCTCGTCCCGTTCCTGATGGCTGATAAGGAGTTTGGCTTTCTTGTCTTTTAGGCGGCCGGCAAGCTCTATGGCGTGTTCGATCCCCTTCCGGGCCACCACCCGGGTGGGCTGCAAAAACAGGGTCTCGTTGGGGGCGACCCCCAGATCCTGCCGCAGGGTCCGGCCGTAATCGTCCAATTCCGGGGGGGCCGTATCAAAATCAAAAACATTGGGAATGATGATTGAAGAGAGCCCGCACCGGAAGGAGAGTTTCTGCCGGGCCTCGGAATTAATCACCACATGATTTATCGTATGCAGCCTGGGGGGGAAGGCCATGGAAAGGTAATCCTCCACACAATTAACGGAAAACCGCTGCCGTTCCCAGGAAAAGTCGTGGTGATGGGCGATAACGGGGATCCCGGTTTCGGCGACATATTCGGTGATGGCAAGCCCCAGGGGAATATGCATGGGGATGGTCAGGGCGTTTTCGGTGATCAACAGGTCCAACTTAAAGGTGTTTACAAAGTCATAGAGGGCCTGTTTCAAACGGAAACGGACCGCCTGGATTTCCCCGGTCAGGGACTCTCCCCGGACGGTGGTTCCAAAACAACGTTTCTGGAGTTCCAGAATCTTCGGATGCCCAAAAAAGGCCTCATCCGCCACTATGGATTTATGCGGCTCCCAGTCGGAACGCCCCGAAAAAAAGTAACACTCATACCCCATTTTTTCCAACACCTGCCGCCATTTGACGGTTTCCAGGGA
>JAITKD010000072.1 GCA_031278575.1 Spirochaetaceae bacterium
AGCGCAAAATCGTATAAAAATTCACTTTCGTGAATTTTTATACCCGGCAAACTGCGCAAGGAGTCCCGATAATCGGGAATTTTGTGTCTTTTTCACCGGAAAAAGACACAAAAACCCGCAAGTGCAACCGGCTCCTAGTCGCCGGTGAGATGTTGGGGGTGGTGAAATGAATTGGCTGTTGTTGCTTGATGTCGGGGGAACCACCATCAAAGGTGCGGTCTGCGTGTTATCAGGGAATGATAGCATAGATATACGGGGAGAATTTGACGCCCGTTCCGATGCGGATAACCATACGATAATCATGAATTTTTTGGGTATCTTTGAAGCCCTGATCCGGGGCATAGAGGATACGGATAAAAAAATTGCCGGCATAGCCTTCGCGTTTCCCGGTGATTTTGATTACGAAAAAGGAATACCCCTGCTCAAAAACGTTAAAAAATATGAGTCCATATACGGTTGCGATTTGCCGGCAGCATTCAGAGCCGCCATCGCCGCTTCCCCGGTACGGGAATTTTTCTCCCCGGATTATACCTTGGTATTTCTTCATGACATAGCGGCGTTTTTACTGGGAAAAGTTAATCATTTACCCCGGACATACCGGAGAATAATGGCGGTCTGTATCGGCACCGGGGCCGGGTCGGCATTTTATGCATCCGGCAAGCTGGTTGATCACGGATGCCCCGGGGTTCCCTTTAAGGGCTGGATCTATGATAGACCCTTTCGAGAAGGTATTATCGATGATTATATTTCTGTAAGGGGATTGGCGAATTTGTCGAAGGACATTATGGGCTGTCCCTTATCCGGGCTGGAACTCCATAAGATGGCCGTAAATAATCAGAAAGAGGCCCTATTGGTTTTTGCCCAATTTGGGGAAATGCTGGAACAGTGTTTGGCCCCCTTCTTTCAAAGTTTTATCCCGGACTGTTTTATCCTGGGAGGCGGGATAGCGAAAAGCGGCGCCTTTTTTCTGGGCCCGGTGCGAAACTTATGCGCCGCCCGTTCGGTTGAATTAGTGGTGGATGACCGGTCCGCGGAAAATGCCATGGAAGGGCTGTCGCGGTTTTTTCGTAACAAAACGATGGTTTCCCTTTAATTAACTCATGTTACGCGCTATATATAGAAGCGGCGCTCAAACACACATCAAAACAGGCGTTTTGGTGTAAAAATACCAAAATTTAGCTAAAAACAGGCCAAATCACGCTATGTATGGCGTATTGTTATTTCTATACTACCATATATAGCGCATGGTATGATTTTGAATTCCCGCAGGCGCTATACATAGTATATATTTGTAAAGCATAACACTATATATAGTACCCATAAACGGTTGCCATATTTTCTTATGAATATCCACCGAAAAAAACGGATGGTGCTGATCCTGGATTACTTTGTTTAAAAAAATGTTAAATTCCGCAAACATAGTTGACAAAAAAGTTAGCTAATGCTATCTTCTCCTGGAAGTTTACTTAATATAACAATGAGGGTTAACCGATGTCTAAAAAGTTAGCTTTTTCCATCTTAATTATAGTATTTATTACCCTGTTTTCTTTTCCGGTTTTCGCGGACGCCGGGTACTGGGAAGGGGTGGAGCGGGAAATCAGGCTCGTCCTGACCGAAGGCTATTACCGCTATGTGTCGGGAAATGTCGAGGAGGCCGCGGCCCTGATAGACGCCGCTTTTTCGGAATATCAAAAAACGGGATTTGAGGAACAGGTCAAGACCGTCATCTCCCCGGCGCGGGCCCAAAATATAGAAGAATGGTTTGAGTATGTAAAAACGATCATGCGGGAAGGTAAACCTCAGGGGGAGATCCGGGAAAATCACAACGAACTGCTCCACCTGCTGCGGGTTACCTCGAACCGGCTTGACGGGAAAGCGGAACCCCAGGCGGTAACCCGGAGTTGGGCTAAAACCGCCGACGAAATGGCCGCGGTCCTGGATAAGGCCAATGACCGCTACCTTTCGGGGGATCCCAAGGGGGCAAAGGATCAGGTGGATGTGGCCTACTTCCAGTTCTATGAAAAAGTCGGGTTTGAGCGGGTTACCCTGAGCCGGATCTCCGGCGCCCGGGCGGCCCAGGTTGAATACCAGTTCAGCGCCATAAAAAGGGCCATAAATGAACAGGCGTCCCAGGAGGAAGTTAAGGCGGCTCTGGACACCCTGGCCACATGGCTGCGGGAGGACGCCGCCCAACTTGACGGCAGGGAGGAAAACGCCCTCGTGGTTTTTCTCGAATCCCTTCTTATCATAGTCCGGGAAGGATTTGAGGCCATCATCATTGTGGGGGCGATCATCGCCTACCTCCTCAAAAGCGGCAACAAAAAGCGTACGCCCCCGGTGTACTGGGGCTCGGTCATTGCCCTGGGGGTGAGCGTCCTCATGGCCTGGATTTTAAACCGGATCACCAGCGTCGCCGGGGGGCAGAACCAGGAGATCGTCGAAGGGGCCACCATGCTGCTGGCGGTGGCGGTACTGTTTTACGTGAGCAACTGGATGGTGTCCAAGGCCGAAGCGGAGGCTTGGACCGGTTATATCGAAAGCAAGGTCCAATCGTCGATTACCCGGGGGAGTATGTTTTCCCTGGCCTTTGCCGCCTTCCTCGCGGTGTTCCGGGAGGGCGCCGAGACGATCCTCTTTTACCAGGCCCTCCTGGCCAGTACCGAAACCTATATCAACATGATTTGGCTGGGTCTCGGGGTCGGCGTTGTCGCCCTGGTGATCATTTATATATTGATCCGGGTGTTAAGCATCCGGCTCCCCTTAAAACCCTTCTTCCTGGGGACGAGTGTCCTGCTTTTTATCATGTCCATTACCTTTGTGGGCAACGGGATCAAGGAACTCCAGGAAGGGAACGTTATCCCCGTTACCCCGGTTTCGGGTGTTGCCTCGGTCGATATTCTGGGGATCTATCCCACCATGGAAACCCTGATACCCCAAATCGTACTGTTGGTGATTACCGTTGCCACCTTCGTCATCCAGCTCCGGCGGACGAAAAACGCGAAGGCCGCGGCGGTAAAAAATGCGTAGGGGGATGTTTTTACCCATGGCAGTAACTCTGGTCCTGGACCATGAGAAAATTTTTATAAGGAGTGGTACGATGAAAATCAGAACACTGATGGTACTTCTTTTGATTGCGCTTTGCGCTTCTTTTGCTTTTGCCGGCGGCAAGCAGGCCGGAAGCCGGCCCGAAAGTATGGTGGCTCCCGGTGAGGAAGCGGGTTTTATTGAATATCCCCTGGGCGACGACTTCGCGCTGGGGCCCCTCAACGTGGCGGGGGTTTACTTCCAGCCCGTGGACATGATTCCCGCTTCCGCAGGGCTTCCCGCGTCCCAGTCGGATATGCACATGGAAGCGGATATTTCCGCCGCTGAAAACGATCTGGGATACGGGGTGGGGGACTTCGTGCCCAACCTGACGGTCCGGTATGAGATCGTCAGATCCACCGGCGAAGGGGCCGAGGGAACCTTTATGCCCATGAACGCCAGCGACGGCCCCCACTACGGCGCCAATATCAAATTGCCCGGCGTCGGCGGGCCCGGGACCTACACGGTCCGGTTCCTCATTCAGAACCCCGAAGCCCAGGGGTACGTGCTTCACGTGGATCAGGAAACCGGCGTTCCCGGCAGGTTCTGGGGCGCGCCCCTGGTGGCGGAGTGGACCGTAGACTACGCCGGCCCGGCCTGGTAAAGTACGAGTAAATAACAGAGGGTGGATAGCGGCGGATCGGTATCCTCCGGTATCTGCCCTTTGTCAGCGCTTTTTTTGAGAAAGGGGAATTATGCTCAGATACCTCATCCAGGTGATCGAGAACTTATTGACCACCGGGATATTGATAGCGTTACTGTGGGGGGCATTGGACAAGGAAGGAGGCGAGGCCCGGAAAAGCCGGGCCCTATGGGGCTGCGCCGTGGGCGTGGGGGCCGCCCTGATTCTGGCAGTCCTGCGCCGGACCACCGCCCTGATCAGCCGGGGGGTTTTCAACCTCTGGATCCTGTCTTTCGCCATTGTATTCGGCCTGGTTTACGTTTTTTTGCTCTGGGGAATACTGCAAAAGCCCCTGGGAAAAATACCTTTTCTACGAAACCGGCCTTCCCTGGCCGAAGCGGTTCCCAATTATGTCGAGGCCCTGTTCCTGGGGTCCCTGCTGTTTTATATCCTGCCTGTTATTTTTCTCTATCCCACGGAATTTGCCCTGGCCGATGAAAGTATCTTGACCACCGATTTCCTGTTTAAGCTCATCGGGTTTACCGCGGGATTACTGGCGGTCATCCTCACCGCCCTGGCCCTTTACAAGGCCGCCCGGGGAGTATCCGGGGGGCTCTTGAAGATACTCCTCACCATCGCCCTCCTGGTTAACATCTGCAATCAAATGATCGTTATCGTACAGTTCCTGCTGGCCCGGCGGATAATCCCCATGATCCGCTGGGTTTTCAGGTTCATTGTCGTGGCGGTCAATAACAATATTGTTTTTCTTTATGTATTGATGGGAATAAGTTTTTTGCTTCCCCTAACCTTGTTCGTTGCCGGGTTCAGGCATCCGGTGTCCGGGAAAAACCCCGCGGAACGCCGGAAGATCCGGGCCGTCCTTCGGGTGAACCGGCGCTGGTGCGGGGCGGTGGCGGCGGGATTCATCTTTTCGATTTTGGCGGTTACGGTCATTAAAACCTACAACGAACGGGGGGTGGAACTGTCCCCGGCGGAACCCATGACCATCGCCGGGGAGGAGATCACCATCCCGATTGACCAAATAGAAGATGGTCATCTCCACCGGTTTGCCTATTCCGCCTCGGACGGTACGGAGGTACGGTTCATCGTGATCAAGAAGAACGCGGCGGCCTACGGGGTGGGACTTGACGCCTGTGATATCTGCGGTCCCACGGGGTACTACGAGCGGAAAAACGAAGTCATCTGCCGGCTCTGCGACGTGGTGATGAACATTTCCACCATTGGCTTTAAGGGGGGGTGTAATCCCGTCCCGCTGGCCTACAGTCTCCGCGGCGGGAATATGGTGATAGTGACAGCGGATCTGGAAAACGAAAAGGGCCGGTTCAAATGAAGGGTAAAATAAATAGGGGGCTTCGATGTTTTGGAGAATGGTAAAGGGGGCGTTTTTCCGGCAGAAAGGGAAGATGTTCATGGTGGCCTTCACCGTGGCCCTGGGAGCTTCCCTGGCAACGGCCATGTTGAACGTCATGCTGGACGTGGGGGATAAGGTAAATCAGGAATTAAAAACCTACGGCGCCAATATCAACGTCATTCCCCGGGGGGCTTCCCTTTTGGATGATCTCTACGGGGTAGCGGAAGGTTCCGGGGTATCGGATAAATACTTAAACGAAGGGGAACTGGGGAATATTAAAACCATATTCTGGGCTTTTAATATTGTGGATTTTACCCCCTACCTCAATACCCGGGTCAGGCTTAACCGCGGGGAAGGGGAAGTGAAAGCGGTAGGCACCTGGTTCAGCCATCACTTGGAACTTCCCACCGGGGAAGCTCTGGATACGGGGATGGGGAATATGAAAAGCTGGTGGGATGTGGAGGGGAACTGGCTGCGGGATGAGGAAGAACATACCGCCATGGTGGGAAAGACCATCGCGGATCAGTACCACATCCGGCTCGGGGATACCGTCACCCTCCGGGGGCCGGATCAAACCGGGGAATTTACGGTGGCCGGTATCTTTTACGCCGGGGGGGATGAGGACGCGGAAATCTACCTTCCCCTGGCTGCCGCCCAGAAACTCGCCGGCCGGCCGGGGCTGGTGAGCCGGGTGGAGGTGAGCGCCCTTACCACCCCGGACAACGAGCTTTCCCGCCGGGCCGCCCAGGATCCCCAGGGGCTTTCCATCAAAGAATGGGAAACCTGGTACTGTACCGCCTATGTGAGCGCCATCTGTTATCAGATTGACGAGGTGATCACCGACGCGGTTTCCAAGCCCATCCGGCAGGTGGCGGAATCCGAAGGGGCCATCCTGGAAAAAACCCAGCTTTTGATGCTGCTCATCACCCTGTTGAGCCTGGCCGGTTCCGCTTTGGGTATATCCAACCTGGTTACCGCCAGCGTGATGGAACGGGCCGCCGAAATAGGGCTGCTCAAGGCGGTGGGGGCCTATGACGGCCCCATCAGCGCCCTGGTCCTCACGGAGATCGCCATCACGGGGATCCTGGGGGGCGCCGCCGGGTACTTTGCCGGCCTGGGTTTTGCCCGGATCATCGGGCAGTCGGTTTTTGGATCCGCCATAGAAATTAAACCCCTGGTCATTCCCCTGGTGGCGGTACTGGTGTTCCTGGTTACCATGGCGGGGAGCATCCCCTCCATACGGCTCCTCCTCTCTTTACGGCCCGCGGAGGTCCTCCATGGACGGTAAGCGAGGGGGCCGCCCATGAATAAACAGAAGTTCTACCTCAAGATGGTGGCCAGTTCCCTCCTCCGCCGGCGGTCCCGGATGATCGTGGCTCTTTTGGCGGTAGCCGTGGGGGCTACCATCCTCTCGGGGCTCATCACTATTTATTACGATATTCCCCGGCAAATGGGCCAGGAGTTCCGTTCCTATGGGACCAATTTTGTGCTGGTTCCCGCGGGGAACGAAGCCGCCATCACTATGGACCGGGTCAGGGAGGCCCTGTCCTACCTCCCCGGAAAGGATCTGGTAGGGGCCGCCCCCTACCGGTACCGGATGGTGAAGATCAACGAACAGCCCTTTATGGCCGCGGGAACCGAACTGGAAGAAGCCCGGAAGACCAGCCCCTATTGGCTCGTCCAGGGCCGCTGGCCCGAATCTCCCGGGGAAGCCCTTATCGGCCAGGAGGTGGCCGAGAAAATCCGCCTCCTGCCGGGGAGTGAATTTACCATCAACGGCGCCGGAGCGGGGGGCAGGAAGATAACCGCCCCCGATGGTCTTACCGACGGCCGCGGCTTCCGGGTATCCGGGGTGGTACAGACCGGCGGTACCGAGGAAGCCTTCATCTTTTTATCCCTCCGGGATTTTGACGACATGATGGGCGAGGGGGGCCGGGTGGACGTGGTGGAGTGCAGTATTTCCGCCTCCGGTGAAGACCTGCAGGCCCTGTCCGACCGGATCGGCGCGGAGGTTTCCGGGGTGAGTTCCCGGCTCGTGAAACGGGTTACCGATTCGGAGGGGGCGGTGTTGACCAAGCTCCGGGCCCTGATCTACCTGGTTACGGTGATCGTCCTCCTCCTCATCATGATATGCGTGGCCACCACCATGATGGCGGTGGTCGCGGAACGGCGTAAGGAGATAGGGCTGCGGAAGGCCCTGGGGGCGGCGGATTCCAGCCTTATCGTGGAATTCCTGGGGGAAGGAATTTTCCTGGGCGCTATCGGGGGCGTCCTGGGGGCGCTTTTTGGTTTTTTCTTTGCCCAGCTGGTGAGTATCAACGTGTTCAGCCGGTCCATCGGGTTTAAACCCCTGTTGATGCCGGTAACCGTTATCGCGTCGGTCATCATAACCGCTCTGGCCTGCCTTATTCCGGTACGGCGGGCCACCGATGTGGACCCCGCCATAGTGTTACGAGGAGAATGATATGGACCTATTGGAACTTACGGGTGTTTCCAAGGTGTACGGAAGCCTCAAGGCCCTGCAAAACATAGACCTTACGGTAAAGCAGGGGGAATGGCTGGCGATTATGGGGCCGTCGGGTTCGGGAAAAACCACCATGATGAACATCATCGGCTGTATGGATAAACCCAGCTCAGGTTCGGTTTTTTTGGACGGCCGGAATATTTCCCGGGAAAGCGCCAAAAACCTGACCACCCTGCGGCGGGACAAGATCGGCCTTATCTTCCAGCAGTTCCATCTGGTGAACTACCTTACCGCCTTGGAAAACGTCATGGTGGCCCAGTACTACCACAGTATGCCCGACGAAAAGGAAGCCCTGGAGGCCCTGGCCCGGGTGGGTCTTGCCGACCGGGCCAAGCACCTGCCCAGCCAGCTTTCCGGGGGGGAACAGCAACGGGTCTGCATAGCCCGGGCCCTGATCAATTACCCCATGCTCATCCTGGCGGATGAACCCACCGGAAACCTGGACGAGGCCAATGAAAATATTGTCATTGACATTTTTAAACAGCTCCATGCCGAGGGCAGTACCATTATCGTGGTAACCCACGACCCGGAGGTAGCCGAGGACGCGGAGCGGACCGTGGTGCTGGAACACGGCCGGGTTGCCCGGATTATCGGAGGTGAACAATGAGGAACCGGCGGGGTTTATACGGGGGCGTCTTTTTCGTGGTAATCATGCTGTTTGCCGGATGCGGAAAAGAGGCCTACCGGGACGGGGTCTATTCCGGCCGAAGCGGCGAGGACGATACCGGCGCCTGGGGGGAAGTAACCCTCACCATCGCCGGGGGACGGACCGCCGATTGCCGGTTTATCACCCGGCAGAAAGACGGCGCCGTCAAGGATGAAAACTACGGCAAGGTGAACGGGGAAATTTCCAACCGGGATTTTTACGACAAGGCCCAGCTTGCGGTCCGGGCTATGGCGCAATACGCCCGGCAGTATCAGGAAACCGGCGACCTAAAAAAGGTCGATGCGGTGAGCGGCGCGACCATCGCCTATAACCAGTTTTTTGAAGCCGTGGAAAACGCCCTGGAACAGGCAAAAAAATGAAAAGCGCGTTAACCGCGGAACGCTAAGGAAGCGCTGATTTATTCAATCGAGAATAAATCGGCGCTGCTTTAACGCAAGGTAAACAAAGTTTACCCTATTTGCGCAATGAAATGAGCAAATACATTAGGGAAACGCGATTAG
>JAITKD010000095.1 GCA_031278575.1 Spirochaetaceae bacterium
TACCGGGGTCTGACCCCAGTGTCCGAATCCCCCCGCCCCGCTCCGGGCTCCTCCTCCGGCGCCTCCCCCTCCAGTATCCACGACCCGTACCGGTCCCCCCAGATATGCCCGATCCGGCCGTCCATCCGGTTGTACCGTTGGGCGAACACCTGTTTCAGCCACTGCATGATAGCCGGAAGTTCCAACCCGTCCGCCGGCTTAATGTAAAACGTGAGCCAGTCGTCCGCCAAACACAGCCCGCGAATCTCGAAAACGAACCGGAGTTCCGTCTCCCGGAACACCCGGGCAAACAGCGCCAGAGCTTTGCGGCCACGGAACAACGGTTCCCGGTTGTTGACGCGGGTACGAATTTCGTACCACACCCCTTGTTTGAGTATCCGTAATGATCGCATAGAAAGTATATGTGCTTGACCGGCGCTTTGCTTTAGTAAAGGGCTCAAAAACTTCAAATTTCGAACAAATTCCACTAAAAATACCCCTCAAAATTTTTGCGGGTCACGTTTAGCCTGAAGGGCGGGGCAACTTATAAGCGTTGCATTATTTACGAGGTTCGTTCTGTAAGGAAGTTATTTAACGGTGGGGTCTACTACCATTTTTTGGTGTTACCAAATCTAACCGCCCTAAAGCTCCCCCGCGAAGCGGGTTCCTGGGTAGTAGGCCCCTCCGCGAACAACGGTGTCAGCGACCTTTGCTGTTTGCGGAGAAACCGTCTGTACAGGCGAAGAGATCTTCCGCGCCCCTCGCTAAACGCCGGCACATAGCCTACGGCCTTTACCCCAAGATCTCCGCCCTTAACCGGAATAATTATACAATGGCGCTCCTTCAAATGAATAAATATACTTGACAGGGTCCGCCCCCTTGTGAGAGAATCCTTTCATGAAAATCGAAGATTTACAAGAAACCGCCCGGCTTGCCCATCTCAATTTGGATGAAACGGAACTTACCGGGGCGTTTCCCGCGTTTGAGCAGATGCTTGGGTTTTTTGCCGCCATGCAGGCGGCAGACGAGGATGCCGGGGCCTTCTCCGCCTCCATTGCATCCCTTAACGAACCCCAGTGGACCGCCGGTTCCCATCACTTTCGGTCCGATACCGTCCAAAATAACGCAAATAATCCCCCTTGTTCCGCTGACGGCCTCAACGAAAACCTGCTCAACAACGCGGGCGAACGGGACGGCCGGTTCATTGTGGTCCCCAACGTTTTATAAGGGAAGGGAACGTACTTTTATCCTGACCGGGACTTTGAATTAACCAATCCCTTTATTTTCATCCCCGGTTAGGGTACTATATATGGAGGAAACAACATACATGGGAATAACATTACCCGACGGGTTTTTATCATATTATACGGAATGGGAAGATCGGATCGGCGCCTTTATCGAATTCAGGGATGACCCCGGCGCCCCGGAGGAAGGGGGTCTGACCCCGGATCTGCCCCCCCTCCCCCCGGAGACCGCCCCGCTCCGGGGGCTGCCCTGCGCGGTAAAGGACAATATCGCGGTCAAGGGTTTTTCCTTAAGCTGCGGCTCCAAACTCCTGGAAAAACTCCGATCCCCCTATACCGCCACGGCGGTGCGGCGTTTGGAAGCCGCGGGGGCGGCGGTTATCGGTAAAACCAACATGGACGAATTCGGGATGGGTTCCTCCACCGACGCCTCGGGGATCCGGCGGACCAACAACCCCTGGGACCAGAGCCGGGTGGCGGGGGGATCCTCCGGGGGGTCCGCTTCGGCGGTGGCCGCCGGGGTGGTGCCCTTTGCCCTGGGGTCAGACACCGGGGGATCGGTGCGGCAGCCCGCCGCCTTCTGCGGGGTGGCGGGGCTCAAGCCAACCTACGGGGCGGTGTCCCGGTACGGCCTCGTGGCCTACGCCTCAAGCCTGGAGACCATCGGGGTCCTCTCGGATACCGCGGCCCGGTGCCGGGCGGTTTTCGCGGCCATCCGGGGAACGGATCCCCGGGACGAGACCACCCGGGAGGCCCCTCCGGGGTCTCCCCCCCTTTACGGCGCTTCCCGGCACAAAGACGCCCCCCGGGTGATCGGGGTCCTCTCTCCGGAGGCGGTGGCCCGGGCCATCGCCGCGGAGGCCGCCGCAACCCGGGAAGCCCCCGGGACGGACGGGGCCGGGGCGGCCCTGCAGACCGCGGCCCAGGCGGCGGTGCTGGAGGAGGAGGTGGATCGGGCGTTCCGGGCCGTCCGGGACCGCTTAGCCGCCCTGGGCCATACCCTGGTGGAGGTGGAAATCCCCAGCCTGAAATACGGGGTTCCCGCGTACTACACCATCGCCACCGCCGAGGCCAGCGCCAACCTGGCCCGGTTCGACGGGGTGCGCTACGGTAAACGCCCGGACTGGGCGGAAAACCCCGACGACCTCATCGACAAAACCCGGGAAGCGGGGTTCGGCCCGGAGGTGAAGCTGCGGATCCTCCTGGGGACCTTCGTCCTCCGCTCCGGGTTTCAGGACCGCTACTACCTCCGGGCCCAGCGGATCCGCGCGGGGATCCGCCGGAGCTTTGAGGAACTCCTGGGGGGGGCGGATTACGGCGGCCCCCCGCCCCCCTGCGACGGGATACTCCTTCCGGTGTTCCCCACCCGGGCCTTTGGCCGGGGGGAGACGGGGCTTTCCCCCTTTGCCCAAAAGGCCGCGGACCTCTACACCTGCTGCGCCAACCTGGCGGGGCTTCCCGCCCTGTCCTTTCCCGCCTCCGTCGAGGGGGGCCTTCCCGTGGGGGTCCAGCTTTTGGGCCGGGCCTTTGCCGAGGCCGCCCTTTTGGATATCGCCGAAACCTATGAGGCCGCGTACCCCATCCCCCATCCCCCGGGGTACCGTCCCTTTTGGAGTTAGCCATGTACCAGTCGTTTATCGGACTTGAAGTCCACATTCACCTGTTAACCAAAACCAAGGTCTTCTGCGGCTGCCGTTCCGCCTTTGGGGACGAGCCCAACACCAATGTCTGCCCGGTCTGTATGGGCTACCCCGGGGTACTCCCCTCCCTCAACATCGAGGCCATGCGGATGGGCTGTACGGTGGCCCGGGCCCTGAACTGCCGGATCCCCCCCCGGACCTGGTTTGAGCGGAAGCAGTATTTTTACCCGGATATGCCCAAAAACTACCAGATATCCCAGTTCGCTTCCCCCCTGGGGCAGGAGGGCTTCCTGGACATCGAGGGCCGGGGTATCCGCAAGCGGGTGCGGATCAAGGAATGCCACCTGGAGGAGGACGCGGGGAAGATGATCCACACCGGTACGGTGTCCCTTTTGGACTACAACCGGGCGGGGGTTTCCCTTTTGGAGATCGTTACCGAGCCGGACATGGAAACCGGGGAAGAGGCGGAGTTTTTTATCCAGCAGTTCCGGCGTATGGTCCGTTACCTGGGGGTCTGCGACGGCAATATGGAAGAAGGGTCCCTCCGGGCGGACGCCAACGTGTCGATCAACCTCCCCGGCAAGGGCCTGGGCCGGAAGGTGGAGATCAAAAACCTCAATTCCTCCCGTTTCGTCCGGCTGGCCCTCAACCACGAGATCCGCCGCCAGGGGGAGCGGCTGGACCAGGGCAAGGAGGTGATCCAGGAAACCCGGCTCTGGAACGAAAACCGGGACCAGACCGAGCCCATGCGGACCAAGGAAAACGCCCAGGACTACCGTTACTTTCCCGAGCCGGATTTGCCGGTTTTTGAGCCCGACGGGACTTTCCTGGCCTCGGTGGAGGAGGCCCTGGTGGAGCTGCCCGTCCCCCGGATGCGGCGGTTTGAGGCCGATTTCGGCCTTTCCGCGGAGCAGGCGGACCTCATCTGCGAGGAAAAGGCCGGGGCCGACTATTTTGAGGCCGCCCTCGCCGAGGCGGTCCGCCGGGGCATGGAAAGCCGGGACGCGGCGGGGCGGATCGCCAACTGGATCCTCACGGACATCAAACACCTCCTGGGCCGGGAGGGGATCCCCCCCAAGGACATCCTTTCCTTTACCCTGGGGCCGCGGCGCCTGGCGGCCCTGGTGGCCCTGGTAGCCCGGGGGGAGGTATCCCTTAAAAACGCCCGGGAGGCGGTGGAGGTGATCCTGGCGGAGGATCAGGACCCGGAACTTATCATCCGGGAGCGGGGCTGGGCCCGGATAGCGGATCCTGAAAAGATCGCCCGGACGGTACATTCGGTCTATACCGAAGAAGCGGCGGTTTTTGGAGAGGTCCGTTCCGCCCATACCGAAGGAAACACCAAACGGGCCAATACCCTCACCGCCTATCTGGTGGGTAAGGTCCTGGCGGCTACCGGCGGCCGGGCGGATCCCGGGATCGTCCGGTCCCAGGTGGAAGCCCTGATCGCAAAAACGGCCTAAACGTTATGGAGGAATTATGCGGGTACTCGCCAAGGATATCGCCGAGGTAATTGAAGGCGCCGGGGAAGTGGAAGTCTCCGGCTGGGTCCACCGGATCCGGGAACTGGGGGGGATCACCTTCGTGATCCTCCGGGACCGGTCGGGACTGCTCCAGTTGGTGCTGTCCGGGGAAGAGGCTTCGGGGGAGCACGCGGGGGGGGAAGCCTCCGCCCTTACCCTGGAATCGGTGATCACCGCCCGGGGGATCCCCGCCAAAAACGAAAAGGCCGTCGGAGGGGCGGAACTCCGGGTCCGGTCCCTGGAAATTATCAGTAAGGCCGAGGGAGATCTCCCCTTCCGGGTGAACGGGGACATAACCAAGGTAGGGCTGGAGGCGCTCCTGGATAACCGGGCCCTGTCCCTGCGGAACCCCAAGATACGGGGGATCTTCAAGGTTCAGGCCACGATCATCGAGGCTTTTTCCGCGTACCTCCGGGGCCAGGACTTTACGGAGATCAAGACCAGCAAGCTCGTGGGCGGGGGCACCGAAGGGGGGGCGGAGCTTTTTGAGGTGGAATACTTTGACAAAAAGGTCTGCCTGGCCCAATCCCCCCAGATCTACAAGCAGATCATGGTGGCTTCGGGGCTGGAGCGGGTTTTTGAGGTTGCCCCGGCCTACCGGGCGGAAAAACACGACACCCCCCGGCACCTCAATGAGTACGTTTCCCTGGACGTGGAGATGGGATTTATCGAATCCGAAAAGGACCTGATCGAACTGGAGAAGGGGCTTCTCTCCCATATCTTTGCCGAGGTTGCCCGGAAAAACGCCCCGGAACTGGAACAGTGGAACGCCACGGTCCCCGACGCCGCCGCGGTTCAACGGGCCCCCCTCATATCCTACGAAGAGGCCCTGAAGCTGGCCAACGGAGAAGCCGCAAAAACCCGGGGCGGCGCCCGGATCTTCGACATCAACCCCGAGGCGGAACGGCTCCTCTGCGACTGGGCCCGCCGGGAACAGGGGGTAGAACTCGTCTTTGTGAACGAATTCCCCCGGCGGTACCGGCCTTTTTATACCTATCCCCGGGGAGGGCGTTCCGAAGAGGCCGGAGAAGGGGCTGCCTCCACCATGAGTTTCGACGCCCTGTTCCGGGGACTGGAAATCACCACCGGGGGCCGGCGGCAGCACGACTACCGCGCCCTCCTGGAGGTGCTTCCCAAATTCGGCCTTAAAGAAGCGGACATTGCGGGGTACCGGGTCTTTAAATACGGCTGTCCCCCCCACGGGGGCTTCGCCATCGGCTGTGAGCGGCTCACCCAGAAAATCCTGGGGCTCACCAACGTCAAAGAGGCGAGCCTCTTCCCCCGGGATCGTAAACGGATTACTCCGTAAACGGATTAAAGCGCCCTGGTCATTGAAGCCCTTTTTCCCCGGATCTGGGTGATCAGCATCCCCGCGAAAAGGAATATTCCCAGATACCCCATATAAGGATAGACGATATTCACCAGGGTGGCAAAAGGCAGCCGTCCGCCGAAAAAGGCAATGAACCCCAGGATAATAACGGACAGGCGAAATTTAAGGCCCTTTTCATCGGATGAGATTTTATTGCAGCTTGACCAAAGCATAGGGACTGCGGTGGTATAGATTCCGGCATACATAACAATAGAAAAGAGCACCCCGGATCCGGGGAAAATCAAATTGGAAACAAAGACCGCGGGAATATTCTTATCGTAAACCAGGGGTATATAGGCCAACATACCGTAGCTCACCGCCATAGCGGTCAGTATAAAGGCGCCGCACCCCAGACATCCGCTTACCGTTACTTCCCGGCGGTTTGGGTTGCTCCGTCCGATACCTGCCAGAAAAGGCAAGATGGTAACCGCGCAGAAACTCGCGTAAGTAATACCAGAAAACCACCAGTATTTTGTCGCCCGGATCATGGACAGGGATGACAAGGTCTCATCGGCCGTGCGGATTCCATCGGGATTGGTGATAATCGTCGCCAAACCGATAAAAATAATAAAAAGGATGAGGATGGGACCGATCCGGCCAACTACGGATACCAGCCTATTGAGGCCGAGGAGTACCGTTATCAAGGACAATAGGGACATGATGGTCCTGCCGACAATGGCGGGAATACCGTAAAATTCAAAAAGCAATGTCCCGGCACCGGATAACATAATGACATAAATCATAAAAAGAAAGACCGGGGTAATCCATTTGAAAATAGTTCCGATGATTTTTCCACAGTAATGTTCAAAAATCGCATTGGTATCCTCAAGTTTCAATATCTGGGCGTCTTGGACGGTGATAGTGGTAAACCAGAGGAACAGTATCAGAGAGATAAGCCCACCAAGGCCGCTCCGCAGGGTACCATAGGAGGTAAAAAACTGCATAACCTCCTGTCCGCTGGCAAAACCCGATCCGATTAAAAACGCGACAATGGATCCGCCGTATTTGAGGACATTCCCCAGATGCATCCTTTCGGTTTTCACCCTGTACCTCCTGTACTCAAATCATAGGGACCGTCCACGACGGTCCCCATGGTAATTCCATCCCTAAAATTCAATGATACTGCCGATATTTTTCCCCAGGGCGCTTTCGTAGATCCTGCGGGCGGTAACCACATCAAGTACCGCGCTGCCGGTAGTCTTAAAGAAGGTGATTTCCTCGTCCTTGACCCGTCCCGGAACCTTTCCCGCAATCGCCTCTCCCAGCTCTCCGGTCAGACGATCCGCGCTATAGGTTCCCTTTTTGATCGGGATGATAAAATCCCCCGCCTCATTCAGTACTCCGTCCCGGGTATCCACATACACTTTGTCGGCATTGAGGATTATGTATTCGTCGATTTCCTGCATCGCCGGAGTGTAAGCCCCTACACCGTTAATATGGGCGCCTTTTTTTACCAGCCTTCCGTTAAAGGTCGGTTTGGTGGTGGTGGTTACACTGGTGATAATATCGGCCCCCTCCACCGCCTCATCGGCTGATTTGGCCGGAGTAATCGTTACCCCAAACCGGGACCCGAAGGCTTCGGTCATCCGTTTGGCGAAATTTGCCGCCCGATCGGCACTGATATCAAAAACCCTCACCTCCTTTATAGGGCGGACGGTAAGGACCGCCTCTAATTGGGTTTCCGCCTGTCCGCCGGTACCAAAGAGGGTAAAAATCGTGCTGTCTTTCCGAGCCAATACATCCGTAGCCGCCCCCGATACCGCACCGGTCCGGACCCGGGTAAGGTAGGTCCCGTCCATCAAACTGCACACCTCTCCGGTTTCATTATTGACCAATACCATGGTGGCGGGCACACTGGTAAGTCCCTTTTCTATATTTTTGGGGTAAACCGACACGATTTTAACCCCCAGGGCATTGGCCCCCGCGGCATAGCCGGGCATATAGAGGCTTTGTCCCGCATATTCAGGAATGTCAAGGTTCACCCGTAAGGGTACATTACTTTTACCCAGGGAGTACAGTTTCAGGGCATCCTTATCGGCCTGAATAGCATCCTTCATGGTAAAGACCTTTTTCATATCCTCTTGTTTTAATACGACGATTTTCATATTACCTCCCGATTGTCTTTATTCGCAGCGGAGTCTTATATCCCTCCTTTAGGACAAGGAGGTTCATTTCCCGGCTTCCGCCGTTCCCGCCGGGGTTTCTTCTTCCTTTTT
>JAITKD010000137.1 GCA_031278575.1 Spirochaetaceae bacterium
CTTCGCCGGAGGATATCCCTCAAACATGCCCTTATTTGGGCACGGCGATGATGGATTTTAATTCGGGGTTTTTGACCAATTCCTCCTTGAGCCCATCGGCCCGGCCCTTATTCACATAATCCTTTTTTTGGAAGGAATAGGTGAATTGGGTATGTACATCGTAGGTCCCCGCCATTAGGGCGTAGGCGTCTTCGGTCATCACCAGTTCCTCATCCGTGGGGATGATATAGATCGGGATCGGGGAATTATCCGCGGAAATAATGGTTTCCGTGTTCCGGGTATGGGCCAATTCGTTCTTTTTGGGATCGTAGACCATGCCGATCCCCTCAAGGCCGTCGAGGATCTTTTTCCGCATAAAGGCGGCGAATTCCCCCACCCCCGCGGTAAAGACCAGGGCGTCCACGCGGCCAAGAACCGCCTGGTAGGCTCCGATGTACTTTTTGACCCGATGGGCCTCCATGTCCTGGGCCAGTTTTGCCCGGCCATCCCCCTTAAGCGCCGCGGCCTGGATGTCCCGGCGGTCGGCGTACTGGCCGGTGATCCCCAACAGCCCCGATTTTTTGTTCAGGGCGTTTTCCATTTCCGCGGCGCTCATACCGGTCTTCCGCATCACGTAAAAGGGCATGGCCATGTCGGCGTCTCCGGAACGGGTCCCCATTACGAGCCCCTCCAGGGGGGTCATGCCCATGGAGGTATCAAAGGAGCAGCCGTCTTTTACCGCGTTGATGGAAGAACCGTTCCCCAGGTGGGCGATGATCAGGTTGGTTTTGAAGGGATCCTTTCCCAGGAGTACCGCGGCCCGTTTGGCGGTGTAGAGGAAACTGGTCCCGTGAAAGCCATAACGCCGGACCGAATACTTCTCGTACCACTCATAGGGTACCGCATAGAGAAAGGATTCCGGGGGCATGGTCTGGTGCCAGGCGGTATCCATCACCGCGCAGTGGGGCGCCTTGGGGAGGACCTTTTGGGCCGCCTCAATGCCCATGATATTGGCGGGGTTGTGGAGGGGGCCCAGATCCTTCACCTCATCAAAGGTCTTCATAACCGCGTCATCCACGATAACCGATTTGGTAAATTTGTCCCCCCCGTGGACCATCCGGTGCCCCACTGCCTTGATCACCGACATATCCGTAATAACCCCGTGTTCCCTGTCGGTGAGGGTTTTGATGATCAGGTCCACCGCGTCCGTATGGGTGGGACAGTTATGGTTAACCGTATACTCTTCCCTGCCCTTTACCTTGTGGGAGATAAAAGAGCCCCCCAGGGTAACTTTCTCAACGATACCCACCGCCAGTACGTCCTTCGCGTCCCAGTCGTAAACCTGGTATTTCGCGGAGGATGAACCACAATTCAATGTCAAAATAACCATTATGTAACCTCGCTATAAATTTATTAGGGCGTAGCCCTTTGGTTTAATACCCCGCAGCTTGCTGCGGAAAACTGAGGGTGCGGGGGATTTGTTCCCCCCATACGCCAAGATTTCAAGGAGAAATCTTCAATACCCAGGAACGTGCGCCTGGATTCTTTATTAAAGAACGGTTTCAAAACAGAGAAAAAACAAGGGGCCTCGGGCGGTTCTGACACTTCAGCGCTTGGAACCGGATCAATTATAACCGATTAAAGCAATTCTGTCCTGCCCGCGGCCCGAATTTTTTCCACAATTTCCCGGACCCGCTGGGTCTCCCCTTTTTGGGATATCAAAACCGAAGGGGGGGCGCCGTCTTTTCCCGAACGGACCGCCACGATAAGATCCTTTACCCCGCAGAGGGCCACGGGAATATCGGCGTCCACAAAACAGCCCTCAGCGCCGGAACCGTATACCTCCGCTACGCCGGTCCCGGATAGTTTGGCGTATTCGTCCCAACTCCCCACATCCAGCCATTCAAAATCCGCGGCGACCATCGCGGTTCGGGAACACTTTTCGGCTTCCGCGTAATCAAAGGAGATGCTTTTTGCCTCCCCGTAGGCTTCTCCAAGCCCGTCCCAGCCCCGGAGGACCGGAACACCCCCCTCGGCGGTATAGGCCCCCTTGCCGGGCGGGCGGAGCCGCTCAAAGGGGCGGAACAGTTCCGGGGCGTTCCGCCGGAATTCTTCGGTAATAAAGGCGGAGGAAAAGGCAAACATCCCCGAATTCCAGTAGAAGCGCCCGGCGGCGAGGAAGGATTCCGCGGTTTCCCGGTCCGGCTTTTCCCGGAAGGAACTCACCCGGTATATCCGGGGCCGTTCCGGTTCTTCCGGGGTTCTTCCGGGGAAGGGGAGGGGTTCCGCGGCCTCCAGGTACCCGTAACCCGTAGCGGGGCCCCGGGGGGGGATGCCGAAAACCACCAAAAAATCCTGCCGGGCATAGGCCGCCGCCGCCGCCGCATCGGCGGTAAAGGCCGGGAGGGGGCGTATCACATGGTCGCTGGTCAGGACCAGGATGGTCCGATCCTCCCCGGATACCAGACGGGCATACCGGGTCCCGCAGGCGATGGCGGGGGCGGTGTTTTTTGCCTGGGGTTCGGGGATTACCACCAGGCGGTTCCGGTCCTTTTCGTCAAGACCGGCGCAGGCCCCGATGACATGGGGCACATGGCGTTCCCCGGCGATGACCATAACCCGTCCGCCGGCGCCGGTAACCGCCAGAGCCCGGTCCAGGGCGGCGTTAAAAAAAGAAACATCCCCGGCGGCTGATAAAAACTGCTTAGGCTTTTGGGAATTACTGGCGGGCCACAGCCTGGTCCCGGACCCCCCGGCCATAATGATACAGTCGGTAAACATTACTATGAGTATAATCCATTTTTTTATTAAAAAACAGCGGTATTTCAAAATACATCCTCAAATTTACGGGCTTACTCCAGGGCTTTTCGCGTTTCGTTGACATAAAACAGCTAACGGTAATAATATGATGCATAGAACAGGAAGGAGGGTACGGTATGGTAAAAAGGCATATTGATTCTTTGGGGGCGGATGTTTCGTTATTGGGGTTTGGGTGTATGCGCTTCCCCCTGATACAAAATGATCCCGGTAAAATAGATTATCCCCGGGCTCAAAAAATGATAGACCGGGCCTTGGAAGGGGGGGTAAATTATTTTGATACCGCCTGGCCCTACCATGAAAAACACAGTGAGGTTTTTGTCGGCGAGGCCCTGTCAAAATACCCCCGGAACCGTTATTTCCTGGCGTCCAAGATGCCCACCTGGGAAACCTTCGCGTCCCCCCGGGAAAACATGGAAACGATCTTTTCGGAACAGCTCAGGAAGTGCCGGGTGGATTATTTTGATTTTTATCTGGTCCATTCCTTAAATGCGGACCATTTAAAAAATTGCCGGGATTATCAAATGTATGAATTTTTAAAAAAGAAAAAGGATGAGGGACGGATCCGCCGGCTGGGGTTTTCTTTTCACGCCAATTCCGAAGTCCTTGAGGAAATTGTTACCTCCTATGCCTGGGACTTTGCCCAGATCCAGCTTAACTACCTTGACTGGGAGGTACTCAATGCCAAGGGGTTTTATGAGTATCTTACCCGAAAGCATATTCCGGTGATTGTCATGGAACCGGTGCGGGGGGGCGCCCTGGCAACCCTGAACGATACGGCGGCGGGGCTGCTCAAAAAGGCCAATCCCCAGGCGAGCATCAGTTCCTGGGCTATCCGGTTTGCCGCGTCCCTTCCCAATGTGATGACCGTATTAAGCGGCATGAGTACCCTGGAACAGGTTGAGGATAATCTTAAAACCCTGTCGGCATTTAAACCCCTGGACGAAGGGGAGTATACCGTAATAAACCAAGCCGTTGCCGCCTATAGGGCCTCCGGGACCATCCCCTGTACCGGCTGCCGTTACTGTACCGACTGTCCCCAAGGGGTCGCTATTCCCCGGATTTTCAGCCATTACAATATCTATCAGATCGATAAAAATCGGGGCGGATTTAATACTAACTATGGCTCATTGCTGGCCCACGAAAAAGCCCATAACTGTGTCGGCTGCGGCCTCTGCATGACCCATTGCCCCCAGGAGATAAAAATTCCCGATTCCCTCAAGGAGATCGCCGCCTTTGCCGAGGCCGTATAAGGGCGGAATTCATTGGGAGTCTGAGCATCCCCATCTTCGCCCATACCTTGTCCCCTGCAGGGAAGGGCAGCCGCGGGCTGAAGAGATTTTTCAATTTTTTTTTGAAATAATTTGCTATGTGTGTTTTTTCGTTATCGCAAGTGCTAACTGTTACTCTATCTTATTATAGGATAAGGAATTAGTCAAGTGTTATGTGTTAATGCCTACCAGCCACTACTAACCAGATTGAATGAATGTTGCTGACACAAATGCTCACACGGCGGCCAAAAATCCAAAAATCATCCCCGGAAAAGGTCTTTTT
>JAITKD010000164.1 GCA_031278575.1 Spirochaetaceae bacterium
TCGTTTCTCGCATAGAGATCCCCCAGGGTATAGGCGGTGGCGAAAAGCAGGGAAATAGGCTGGGCAAAGGAAAGGCTTTTGGGTAAATAATAATAATACACCCGGAATATTTCCTTAAAGGGGACCTCGTAATTGAGAAACCGCCACAAATTGGCAAAAAGATCGATGAGGGAAATGAGGAACACAAACATAAAGGCGGCAATAAAAAATATCGGCAAAAACTGCCGAATCAGATACCGATCCAGGGTCATCGTCTTATCCTGATAATACCCATAAGAAGCCCTATGGATATGGCCAAAATATTGGGAAACCACATGGACCAGAAGGGTGAATACCCCAGCCGGATCCCCATGGTTTGCCCTCCCAAAAGCAACGCCCAATAAATAACCGCTACGATAAGCCCAAAGATAAATCCCACGGTCTGACCGCTCTTTTTTGCCAGAAGCCCCAGGGAGACCGCAAGAAAAACAAAAGAAAGGGCCCCAAAGGGGATGGAAAATTTCTTATAATATTCAAGGCGGTATATGAGCAGGTTCCGGTTGTTTCTAATCATGGTGGCGGTGATTAATTCCCGTGAAAAAGCGGAGGCGTTATTTGAACGCTGATTCCATTCTTCCCGCTGGGGCCCGTAACGTAAGGCCGTCTCCAGCGATAAAACATAGCCCAACAGTTTATTATACTCCTCATCAAGGCGTATTCCCAGTTCATCCTCCTGACTTTTTATTTCCCTTTTTACATCGGTGGAACTCATTTCCCGGGGGCCGATACTGGAAACCGCCTGGATAAGATCGTCCTGGGGTATAAGATACCGGAGAAAACTACTGGATGCATAATCGTAATCCTGCCGGGCTACCTCTTTGGAAGTTTGAATAAAGGCATTGGTCAGATCAAGGCTCATCCCTTCCACCCCGCCGTCCCGCAGTTCCGCGTTCCGGGCCATAATAAGGCGCCGTTCGCCGTCGCTGGTTTTATCCAATATAAGGACATCGTCTATGGAATTATGCTCCACATTACCGGTAACCACCACCGTATCTTTAAACCGCTTAACCGAATTTGATTCCAGCTCCAGCGCCGGGGTTGAAACCAGGATACGCCGGTAGAGCCGGGTAAATTGTACGGTCCCCGCGGGGAGCAGGACATCGTTGGCCAAAAAAGACATCAGGGAGATGAATATTCCGATGGTTACGGCGGGAATAAAAATATTCCGGTACGAAAGGCCCGAAGAGAGCATCACCAGCACTTCATTATCCGAAGTCATGCGTCCTATGGTCATGAGGGTCCCCACCAGGGACGCGAAGGGCGCGGACATGGCCACCACCGAAGGCAGGGAATAAAGAACCAAGAGGGCGACCTGTTGAAAAGGAACCTTTTTAGTTAAAATTTCCTGGGCCATAAGCAAAAGCTGGTTTACAAAAAAGATAAAAAAGAAAAAAAGAAAAGCCACAACAAACGACACCAGGGTTTCAAAAAATATACTCCTGAACATGGTCCAGGACACGGAACGTTTTTTTTCCATCTTGTTTTAAGATGAAATTCCCGTTGAGCCGAATCCGCCATCCCCCCTTGCCGTAGGGGATACCGATTCGGTTTCCGTTATCCCGGCCCTGGAAACCGGGGCGACCACCAACTGGGCTATCCGGTCTCCGTCCTTTACGGTAAACGATTCGGCGCCCAAATTAATCAAAATTATCCCTAATTCACCCCGGTAATCCGAATCAATGGTCCCCGGGGAATTGAGTACCGTAATCCCATGCCGGATAGCCAACCCTGAACGGGGCCGGATCTGCGCCTCATACCCTGGGGGGATCTCCAATACCAGTCCGGTAGGTATCAACGCCCGGCCCATGGACGGTATCAAGCGTTCTTCCGGAAGTCGTGCGGTAATATCCGCCCCGGATGCCCCCCCGCTCTCGTATTGGGGCAGCCGGGCCTTCGGATCCTTTTTATGGATCCTGATTACCGGATTATTATTTTCCGTCATAATTTCCCCTCCCAAAGTAATTATGCGGACCCTTGAGGTCCGGTTAACGGTTCCGCTGCGGAGCCCCTCCTCGTCCGGAAGGTTCCTCTCCGGCAGGATCTAACGCATCAATATAGGACAGGTTGAGCCGTCCCATTTTGTCAACTTCCAGGAGCTTCACCGGGATGACCTGTCCTTCTTTTAGGACATCGGTTACCAGGGCGATACGCTGCCGGGATAGTTTTGATATATGCACCAACCCTTCCTTACCCGGCAGGATCTCCACAAAGGCGCCGAAATCCATGATCCGTTTTACCGTCCCCGAATAAATACGCCCAACTTCCGGGTCGGAAACTATCCCCAAAACCGCGGCCTTGGCATCCTCCGCATCCGTGGAATTCTTTCCGTAAATGGTAACCGTACCGTCGTTGTCCGTGTTGATACTGACCCGGTACTGTTCACAGAGGGCTTTGACATTTTTACCCCCCGGGCCGATAAGGGCGCCGATTTTATCAACCTCTATGGTAAGGGTAACGATCTTTGGGGCATATTCACTAATATTCTCCGCGGGTTTATTAATGGTCCGGTTCATAATTGAAAGGATATGGAGCCGCCCCCGCCTGGCTTGATCCAGGGCCTTCCGCATCACCTCGGGGCTGACCCCGGCGATTTTAATATCCATTTGAAACCCGGTAATACCGTCTTCGGTTCCCGCCACCTTAAAATCCATATCCCCCAGGTGGTCCTCTTCCCCCAGGATATCCGAAAGAACCGCATACCGGTCCCCGGGCTCTCCGCGTCCTTCGGTGATAAGTCCCATGGCGATACCGGCCACGGGTTTTTTCATAGGCACCCCGGCGTGAAGCATAGAAAGGGTTCCGCCGCAGACCGATGCCATGGATGAGGAACCGTTGGACTCCATGATCTCCGAAACCACCCGTATGGTATAGGGGAATTTCTCTTTCGGGGGTACCATAGCGGCCAGGGACCGCCGGGCCAGGTTACCATGGCCGATTTCCCGGCGCCCCGTACCCATACGGCCCACCTCCCCCACCGAATAGGGGGGGAAATTGTAATGTAAAATAAAATTCTCCCGCTTGTCCCCTTCGATATCGTCGTAGATCTGCTCGTCAAAGACGGTTCCCAGGGTGGTAACCGCCAGGGCCTGAGTCTCACCCCGGGTAAACAGGGCGGAACCATGGGTCCGCGGCAGGATCCCGATTTCACAGGCAATATCCCGGATGTCTTCAGTCCCCCGGCCGTCCACCCGCAGGCCCTTGTTTAATATGGAAGAACGGAGAATCTCATATTCCATGTCCTCAAAAAGGGCGTCAAAGAGTTTTTTCTGGGTTTCATCTTCCAATTGGGCGGCATATACGGCGGCCACATCACCCTTTACCGTTTTAATTGCCCCGGACCGCTCCTGTTTGCCCTTGACAAAGCAGGCTTCTTCAAGCCGGGGATAGGCGGCGGCCCGGATAAGATCGTTGTTTTCCAGGGCCGCGGCGCTTTCCGCCAGGGGAAGTTTATCTTTACCCGCAAGGTCCCGTAATTTTTGCTGTAATTCACAGAGTTCACCGATAA
>JAITKD010000206.1 GCA_031278575.1 Spirochaetaceae bacterium
GGGATGCTTGTAATCCGCCGGGTAAAGCGTTACAGTACCAGTATGTTAGAAAATCTGGTTAAAGCCCTGTTCGGCTCCAAACACGAGCGGGATCTTAAAGCCCTGCTCCCTATCCTGCACGGGGTCAATGAAAAAGAAGCCTGGGCGGCCTCCCTGTCCGGGGAAGCATACCCCCGGATGACGGAAAAGTTCCGGGAACGGTACCAGGCCGGGGAAAGCCTGGACGCCCTGCTGCCGGAGGCCTTCGCCCTGGCCCGGGAAGCGGCCCGGAGAAACCTGGGGGAGCGGCCCTACGACGTCCAGGTTTTGGGTTCCATCGTACTCCACCAGGGGAAGATCGTAGAAATGAAAACCGGGGAGGGGAAAACCCTGATGAGCGTGGCCGCCGCGTACCTTAACGCCGTCCCCGGCAAGGGCGTCCATATCGTAACCGTCAACGATTACCTCGCGGAACGGGATACCGAATGGATGCGGCCGGTTTTCGCCTACCTGGGCTTGACCGTAGGGACCATTCTTTCGGACATGGATAACGAGCGGCGGAAACAGAACTACCGCTGTGATATAACCTACGGCACCAATAACGAATTCGGTTTTGATTATTTACGGGATAATATGCGCTGGGACCTGGAAGGCCGGGTTCAGCGGGGGCATGCCTTTTGCGTGGTGGACGAAATCGACTCCATCCTCATCGACGAGGCCCGTACCCCCCTCATCATCTCCGGCGCGGCCGAGGATGATACCTTTAAGTATGCGGAGGTGGATAAACTTTTAGGTTCCCTGGAGGAAGTTAAAAAGAAAGAAGACGGAGAATACCCCGATGAGGCCCAGGGGGAGGAAGTCATCGGCGATTATAAGCTGAACGAAAAGAACAAGGGGGTTTCTTTTAGTAACAACGGGCTGGCAAAAATAGAGGAGATCCTCCATAAACGGAACCTGATCAAAGGGGCCATTGTGGACGAGGAAAATTTTGAGTACCTTCATTATTTTACCCAGGCCCTGCGGGCCCATAAGCTCTTTCATATTGACGTGGATTACGTGGTCCAGGACGGGCAGGTTCAGATAGTGGATGAATTTACCGGCCGGATCCTCTACGGCCGGCGGTATTCCGACGGGCTCCACCAGGCCATTGAGGCCAAGGAACGGATCAAAATCGCCCAGCGGAACCGGACCATGGCCACCATCACCTTTCAAAACTATTTCCGGCTCTATGAAAAAATTTCCGGCATGACCGGCACCGCCGATACGGAGGCGGTGGAATTCAGCAAGATCTATAACCTGGATGTGGTGGTGATCCCCACCAACCTCCCCGTGGCCCGGAATGACGAGGACGACGTGATATACCTCAACGAAGGGGAAAAGCTAAACGCCCTCGGTGAGGAAATCGCCGAAGCCCACCGGAGGGGCCAGCCGCTGCTCGTGGGGACGGTTTCCATCGAAAAATCAGAAAAAATTTCCGCCCTCCTCACCCGCCGGGGGGTCCGTCACGAGGTGTTAAACGCCAAAAACCACGCCCGGGAAGCGGGGATCATCGCCGAAGCCGGGGCCAAGGGGTCGGTTACCATAGCCACCAACATGGCCGGCCGGGGTACGGATATAAAGCTGGGGGGGAATCCGGAACACCGGGCCCGGAAAACCGCCGGAACCGGGGCAAGCCCGGAAAAATACGCCGAAATCCTCAAATCGGAATATGAGAAGTGGAAAAAGGATTACGAGGAAGTAAAACGTTTGGGGGGGCTTTATGTTATCGGTACCGAACGGCATGAAAGCCGGCGCATCGATAACCAGCTCCGGGGCCGTTCCGGCCGGCAGGGGGATCCGGGAAGATCGACCTTTTTTATCTCCATGGACGATGACCTCATGCGTCTCTTTGGCGGTTCTAATATTAAAAACCTCATGGCTAAAATCGGTATGGAGCCGGGGGAGGCTATCTATCATCCCTGGCTTAATAAGAGTATTGAAAAGGCCCAAAAAAAGGTGGAGGAACGGAACTTTGAAATTCGCAAACACCTCTTGGAATACGATGATGTCCTCAACCAGCAGCGAAAGTTCATTTACGAACAGCGGGACGCCATTCTGAAGGATCAGAACCTCAAAGGCCGGGTAAACGATGGGACGCTTTCTATGGTACAGGGCGCCCTGGAAGCGTACCATACCTCCCAGCGCCGGGATCAGGCCGGGGCCGTTAAGGAACTGGGCAATTACCTTAAAGAAAAGTTCGGCTATACCCTCCGGCTCGAAGGGACGGCACCGCCCAACCCGGAGGTCCTGGAAGGGCGGATCATCGGAGATCTGGAAAAGGATCTGGATGAAAAGGAAAGCCTGGTGGGGACCGTTAATTTAAACGCCTTTATCCGGATGCAGTACCTTCAGGCTATCGATCGCAAATGGCTGGATCATCTGGAAAACATGGAAGGGCTCCGGGAAGCGGTATATCTCCGTAGTTACGGACAGAAAAACCCCCTGACGGAATACAAGATCGAGGGGTTCCAGATATTCGACACCATGATCGATCTGATCCGGGAAGAAATAGCCTCCCGGGTACATTTGGTGCGGATCCAGGCCGCGGGAGACCGGGAATGGCGGGGCAGATCCACGGCGACGGTCCAGTCCCACGGTAGTTTGGCGGCCTTTTCCTCGGGCGAGGGGCAGGGCGGCGGGAGACCCCCGGGGCCTTCGGCCCAATCCCAACCGGACGCGGCCACCGTGGTCAGGGCGTATCCAAAAGTGGGAAGAAACGACCCGTGCCCCTGCGGCAGCGGTAAAAAGTATAAATTCTGCCACGGAAAATGAGCCTCCGCGGAGCGGCGGGGGGATTATGCGGCGGCTCCTGATTTCCCGCTTAATTGCTTCCCTGTCTAATAAAGGCGTCTTCATATCCGCGGCTTTTAAACTGCTGTATCAGGGCGCCGCTCTCCCCTAAATTAACCGGGCCCAATAAAATACGGTATACGGGCGTTTGTGAATTTCCCCCAGGTTGAATTACCAGGGGATAGTTTCCCCCTATCCTTGATAACTCCGCTTCTACCAATTCGGTCATGCCGAAGGCCCCCAACTGGAGGTAATATTGCCCCTGTTCCAGGGAAGTAATTACCGGTACGGAAAAAAAAGGCCAATCGCCGGAACGCTCCTGGGGGGAAGTTTCCTGAACCGGGGAAACGACCGCGATCCGGTCTTCCAGAGGGGGTATTATCAGGGCCGGATCTATTACCGCCTCCGAAACGGATTCTACTACGGGAAGGGGGCCCACGGGGGCTATTTCCGCTTCCGGGGGAAGCGCCCAGGCATCGGCGGTTTCCACGGGAGGACGCTCTTCCGCGGGAATCAAAATCAGATCGTACCCTTGAAGCGGATCAGGATCGGTTGAACGCTGAGGCGGTACCGAGTGTAGGGGGGGGGGCGGGGATTGGGTGAATTCTTCGTTAAAAGACAACTCCCCGGACGCCTTTTCTTCGGGCCGGGGAGGGGGTGCATTGGTAAGCGGGGTGTCTTCGTCCCGGACCTCCCCTTGTGTTATGGGTCCCTTTGATT
>JAITKD010000250.1 GCA_031278575.1 Spirochaetaceae bacterium
GATAGGGGGCCGCTCCCCGTTCTATCAGGGCAAGGGCGGCTCTAAAAGTCCGGGCGGTGGTTTTGGTGTAGGCAAAGGAACCCGTGTCGTAACTGATTCCCGCGAAACCCGCCATGGCGGTATCTTTATCCAGATCTATGCCCGCCTTTTCGGCGGCTTCCACCGCGATTTCACAGACTGAGGAGGCGGTGGAATCAACAAAGCCGGACAAGGTGGAAAACGGGGCCGGTTCATGGTGGTCGATGACAAATGTTTCCCTGACCCGGCCAATCAGATCTTTCATACACCCGATATTATATTCATCCGACGTGTCCAGGATAACCAGGGCTGATTTTTCCGGTAAATTTCCATGTATATTCTCATCCCAGACCTCAACTTTCCCCGCCGGGTCCATAAAGGCAAAACGGGCCGCCGTTTTTTCAGCGTTGAGAATCCGGACGGTTTTCCCCAGCCCTTCGAGGATTCGGGCAAAAACCAACTCGGCCCCTAAACCGTCCGCGTCGGCTCCGGCGTGGGTAGTAAGGATGAACGATTCATGCGTTTTGAAAAAATCGTATATCCTTTCCGGCATGAGAACAGAGTTTTTCGGCGGCAAAGCGGTTCAACCGCCTGAAAGGTACGCCGCCGCCGCCTGTTGTACCCGGGAATTAATGTTCAAAGCAATAACCAGGGCCCGCCAGGCGGGAAATTCCTCCACCCGGGAATACCGCAGCAAATTTGAGTCCGGCCCCAGGAGCAGAGGGGAAAGGGCGGCGGAGGAACCGCTGATAAGGACGGTATAGGTCATAACGAAGCCGGAATTTATCCGGCCCGCCGCGGCCTTTAAGGCGCCGGAAAAATCCGCGGAATTGCCCTGAAAAGCCAGGGAACGGAGCGTTGTTCTGATTTTTTCCTTTCCCTCAGCCCCCGAAAGGGTGTCCGAATGGATAATTTGGGCGTTTCCGGCGGCGTTCCAGACGGTGATCCGGTCCCCGTCCTGAAGAATTGTATCTATCAGATAGTCCGATACCCAGGCGACGGCCTCATTCCCGGCGTTTTTCAGCGCCGTGGAACCGTCCATAATAAGGTTTACATCTATAGGGACAGTTCTGGCATCCTGAGCGTACAATCCATGGCTCCCCCCAAGGGCGGCCAAACACAGACCCCAGATGATTTTCCTGTATAAAATGCTTAACATACTATGTAGTGTAACATATTTTTACGTTTGTATATAGCGTCTTTTTCGAAACCTGGTTTTTTTTGAAAAATATCCGGTGAAAAGGTCAAAAAGGGCGCAAATTTCAATCAAAATGATATAAAAAGCGCTAATTGCTTAAAAAAGGCTTTACATTTTCTTTCAGATATGGATAAGATATTGTTGCTAAAGCAAAATGTTTTCGAGTGAATAAATTTTTTTTAGAAGGAGTCAGGATATGGGAGTCATTGATCTGCCCAAAAGCCCGAACGTATTTCATCCGGAGAAACCGAGCGCCGTAGGTTCTCGGAATTCATTGGCCCAGGAATACCGGGATCAGCAGAATGAAGTGAATCAGCTTCTGGAAGAGGAAACCAACAAGGTTATCCACCATCTTACCGCGAGACTGCCTAAGGACGTGTTGGAACGTCTGGATGTCATGGGCGGTATCAAAGAGAAGCTGTACAATTACTTCAATCAGAATTACCAGAACATGTTCAACCGTTACATGGTAACGACTGAAGATGAAATGGTAAAAAAAGTACGGAATTATATCGACAAGGAAGAGACCAAGGTCCTTGCCCGGTATACCCCCAAAGAAGTAGCGGATTTGCTGGACGCCGTGGGCGGCGCGGACAAGTTCAATACCGGTGAGATTGAAAAATCAATCGTCAATATGTACGGCCACCTGCAGGGCCATGTTCAGCGGGGCGTCAACGATCTGGAGAATCTGACCAACAGCCTGCTCCGGCAGAAGACCGATACGGGGGCTTTTATCCGGGGCGAAAACGCCTATTCCATCGTAAAGTGCGCCTTTAAGGATAACCTCCTGAAGCCCAAAACCGTGACGGATGTAAAACTTTCGGTAAACATCCTCGATTCCGAGCTGATCAGCCCGATTTTCCACTATCAGGTAACGGTGGAATACCTCATCAAAGACCTCCTGTCCAAACACATCATCGACACCATGGACAAGGAAATCGAAAAACTCAAGGATGAGCGGATTGATCAGGGGCTTGAAGAACTTTCGGACAGCGAAATCCTCTTCAGCAAGATCAACCATGTGGAAAACTACACCGACGACAAGATTGACGATCCTAAATCCAGACGGTATTCCATTGTGGCAAAAACCATCATGGAACGGATCAACGATCTCCGGGCGGAAATCGACCCCGAATCCTTTGACGCCCTGAACGTCCGGGAAAACATCAAAAAGATCGTGGATATTGAAAACATCCGGAACCGGGGTTTCAATACCGCCATCAACTCTATTACCTCGATCCTCGATACGTCCAAAATGGGCTATCAGTTTATCGAAAACCTCAAAAACGCCCGGGAACTGTTAATCCGGGAATACGAGGACACCGATTCGGTCCATCTCCCCGACGAGCGGTATCAGGTGCGGATGCGCTATTACGACAACGCCCAGCTCATTGAGGAACGGAAGTCTTATGACGTGCAGATCAAGAGTTTTGAGACCGAAGTGCAGCACCTTTGGGACATTCTGGAAGTAATCTACCAGGATTCCAAATCGATCTTTAAAGTACACGATTTTGACGATCTGGCCAAAAAGAATAAAAACCGGGTCCGCAAACTGTTGAAAGAAAAAAGCGGCGAACCCCTTTATGAGGATATCGCCAAAGTCTGGGACGAAATTTCCTTTGTCCGCCCCGCGGAAACCGAAGTGGAACGGATGAACCGCACCTACATCTATGAAAAAGACCGGATCCGGTCCCGGATCATCCTCATGCGGAACAAGATGAAGACCATGTACGATTATCTGTATCCCATTGAGCGGCGGGTCATGGAAGACCGCCTGAGCTGGCTGGAAAAAGAGTATTACCGGTTTGATTATATGATCAACCCCTAACATATTCAGCCCGGCCTGCTTCTGGATGTGGATATTACCTCCATCAAACGGAAAAAGGCGACCCTGGACGCCATGGCGAACGTCCTGAACGAATTCCTTCACGGGGTGTCCAAAGGGTTCCAAGACGCGGCCTTCGCGTCGTTCAGCCGCCGCCGGTCCACGGTGCGGGAAGATATCAACCAGTCCTTCGGCGGCTCTACCGGCGAGGAAAACGCCGCCGCTCCCGCTCCCGCTTCGGCATATCTGGACCTCATTAATGCGGGGGAGAGTGCGGCCACTACTTCCGCTGTTGCTGAAAAACCCAAAGCTATCGCCGCTCCCAAGCGGGGCAGGGGGGGTAGAGGCGCCGCCGCTTCAAAAGGCGTGGTGGATGCGAAGCCGGCAAGGCGCAGCCGGAAAACCGGCGGACGCGGACGGGGTGGCGATGTTGCGTTAAAAGAAGTATAATTAAAGTGATCGAAAAATGACCCGAAAACGCCCCCGAGTCGATGGTAGTTTTTTTGGAAACTACGCGGAACGATCCGGGGGTGTTTTTTTAGGAGGACCAACAATAAT
>JAITKD010000094.1 GCA_031278575.1 Spirochaetaceae bacterium
CGAAATCCCCGGAACGCCGCCGCCCGTTTGGTAATACAGGACTGGAAGGCCGCGATCAACGGCGTAAGCCCCGGTGAGGGCGCGGCCCTGGGCCTTTGGGGGGATGTCGTCCGGGTGGACGCCGGGGCCTCCCTTCAAATTCCCCTGGAACTGGCCCTGGATTTAGATGCCCTGGCCCTGGAGCATGAGGAATTTGACGAATACCAGGTAAAATTGGACCTTACCCTGGGCTTTGTTTTTGACCCCCGGGACACCGCCGGCGTTACGGCTGCCGCCCAGGCCGCGTTCCCCCGGATTCGGGAACCGGAGTTTTCCATTACCGCCGTCGCCATTATGAAGGCGGAACTGATCAACACCCGCTTGAAGGTGAAACTCCGGGTGGATAACCCCAACGGCTTCCCGGTGGAGCTTTCTTCGTTTTCCTATGAGCTTTACGGGGGGGGCCATTTCTGGGCTGACGGGGAAGAAACGGCGGCGTTCCGCATCCCCCCCCGGACTTCCGCGGAAACGGAACTTTCCCTGGTGATGAATTTTATCAATATGCGGCGGGATCTGTTGGATCGGATCGTCTCCATGGGGCAGGTCAATTACCGGCTTACCGGAAAAGCCGCGGTAAGCACCAACCAGGAATTGCTCCCCTGTTTTCCGGTGAGCTTTGACCGTTCGGGGAATTCGGCGGTGATCGATTAACCGGGGGAGATCAAAAAGCCCTCCCCGAAGGGAAGGCCAAAAACGGTGACTGACATTGCGTAAAATACGATGCCGGGCGGCCCCTACGCTACGTATGGTGGCTTTTTACTGAATCTGAATGGTCAATACTGCTTGCACCTTGTACCCATTAAAGGTGCAAGCAGTAAGGGATCCCGCCGCCGTCACCTTTACTGTTACTGATGAATTATCACCACTAGTTTCGGTTGGTGAGACCATAACGCCACCAGCGGCCGTCCACGTTATCTTCGGGGTGGAAGTGGAATTAAATACACTCTTGACGAAATCAATATCCCCCCAAACCGTAAATGAACTATTCTTAGGGAAACGCCGATTAACTTGACGCTAATCATCGTTGCCCTATGTATTTGCTCATTTCATTACGCAAATGGGGTAAACTTTGTTTGCCTTGCGTTAAAGCAGCGCCGATTGCGCCAACGCAGTTGGCGAATTCTCGATTGAATAAATCAGCGCTTCCTTAGAAACGGATTTGGGTCCCGGTCTGGGGTATAAGCTCATAAGAAACTGCAGGTGGATTCGTCTTAGTATTATCAGGATAGATGGATATACTCTTAAGCCACGAATCCGGAACCGTAATTTTACACGTCGCAGATTTTCCGCCATCGGCTGTTGTTGCTTTGATGGGGGTATTCTTGTTCAGGGGAAATATTTCGTATATTATAATTATATGGAAATTCTTATCCTGGGGAATGAACTGCTGCGGCAAAAAGCGGCGCCCATAAAAAATATCAGCGGCGACTATAAAAAGATCGCCACGGAAATGGTAGACGCCCTCCACCGGGGCAAGGGAGTCGGCCTCGCGGGCCCCCAGGTGGGGCTTATGGAACGGATCTTCGTGATCCATATTGAGGGGGACGTTCCCCGGGTGTTTATCAATCCCTCCATAATCGGAACCTCCCAGGATATGGTAAAATACGAGGAGGGCTGCCTTTCCCTGCCGGGGATCTGGGCGGATGTGCGGCGCCCCTCCTCGGTACGGGTCCAGGCCTGGAACGAAAAGGGCCGGCCCTTTACCCTGGATGCCGGCGGCATCCTTGCCCGGGTGATTCAGCATGAATACGATCACCTGGAGGGGGTCCTTTTTATAGACCGGCTTCCGGAGCCGAAGCGGAACCGGGTCCTGGACAAATTCAAAAAGCGGAGCCGGGCCTAGGTTATGCGGATCCTCTATGCCGGAAGTCCGGCCATCGCCGTTCCCGCCCTGCAAGCCCTGGCGGAACAGGCCCCGTCCGGGGGGTCCGTCGAGCTTGTGGGAATATTGACCAACCCCGACAGCCCCCGGGGGAGGCGGGGGGAGCCGGAACCTACCGAGGCGGCAAAGGCCGCCCGGGCCTTGTCCCCGGCCGCGCTCTTAAAACCGGAAAAACTCGACGCCCCCCTGCGGGAACAAATCGCCCGGTTAAAGCCCGATCTGCTGGTCTCCTTTGCCTACGGCAGGATCTTCGGTCCCAAATTTTTAGCCCTCTTCCCCTGGGGGGGGATCAACATACACCCCAGCCTCCTGCCCAAATACCGGGGCGCCGCCCCCATCCCCCAGGCCATCCTGAACCGGGACCGGGAAACGGGGATCACCATCCAGAAGCTGGCGGCGGAAATGGACGCCGGGGACATCCTGGTCCAGGAGGCTTTTCCCCTGACGGGCCGGGAAACCGCCGGGGAATTAAGCGAATACGCCGGCCTCCGGGGGGCCGCCCTGGTTTGTTCCTTCTTATCCGGCCTGGATTCGGGACTTCCGGCGGGGGAGCCCCAAAACCACGGGGAAGCGACCTTTTGCGGGCTTATTAAAAAAGAGGATGGCCGGATAGACTGGACCCTGCCGGCCCCGGTTATTGACGCCCGGATCCGGGCCTATACCCCCTGGCCCCTTTCCCAAACGTACCACGGGACCCGGGAACTGTACATCCTCCGGGGCCGGCCCTACGAGGGGCCCCGCCGGGAACCTGCCCCCCCGCCGGGAACGGTTTTGGGGATAGACAAGCAGGCGGGGATATTGATACAAACGGGGGACGGGATTTTTGCCGCGGAACGGTTACAGTACGCCGCGAAAAAAGCCCTGGATTGGCGGACCTTTGTCAACGGAGCCCGGGATTTCATGGGTTCCCAGTTAACATAACCCGGTTTATCCGGGGATTCGGGAAAGAGGTTGTGATGAATGGGTTCAATTCGTGGTTCGGGAACGGGGAGAAAAATCTCCGGGTTTTTATTTTCTTCATCCTGGGCCTCATGGTTTTTGTCGGGATTGTGGCGGTGGGGGTCTTTTTTATCGCCGTCCAGGGAGCGGAGGAGATCATGGTTCCCAACGTGCGGGGAAAGGAACTCACCGAGGCCCTGCTGGAACTCCAGGTTAAGGAACTATACCCCCGGATTCAGCTCCGGTATTCCCAATCCGCCGAGGATAAGGGGACGATCCTGGAACAGGACCCCCCGGCGGGCAGTATCGTTAAGGCGGGCCGGCGGATACGGCTGGTGGTAAGCGAGGGGGTACTGATCAATACCCTGGAGAATTATGTGGGCCGGGATGTGGAGGAGGTCCGGATCGAACTCCAGACCCTTTTCGCCTCGGCCCCCCAGCCGCTCCTGACTTTAAAAGAACCCTTTTTGTATGAATATTCCCCGGAACCCCCGGGGACCATCCTGGAGCAGTTCCCCCTGCCGGGAACGGGTATTTCCGAGCCCATGGAACTGGTGCTGGTGGTCAGCCGGGGCAAGGAGGAGGTTTTGATCACCGTTCCCAGCCTGGTGGGGCTTTCCGTCACCGACGCCCTAAAGCAGATCAGCGGGACAGGGATCAATTTTATCTTTTCGATCCGGCAGGTCCGGGGGACGGATCGGCCCGGTACCGTGGCCGCCCAGGATCCGGCGGGTCAGGCCCTGGTTACGATCAACACCCCGGTCTTGGTCCAGGTGGTCCCCCCGGAACCGGTCGAAGGCCTGGTGTTCGGCCTGTTCCGGTACGCCCTGGAACAAAACCCCTATCCCCTGGAGGTACGGCTGGAGGCGAGACTCCCCTCGGGGGAGACCCGGCCGCTTTTAACCGCCAAATACCCCGGGGGAGAATTCACCGTTCCTTACGAACTGCCCGCCGGCTCGGTACTGGTCCTCTCCATGCTTGACCGGGAAATTTACCGGGAAGAAATTACCGGCGGCCCCTCCCCGGATATACTCTACCTGGATCAGCTCTAGTATCCCGGC
>JAITKD010000066.1 GCA_031278575.1 Spirochaetaceae bacterium
GAATAAATCGGCGCTGCTTTAACGTAAGGTAAACAAAGTTTACCCTATTTGCGCAATGAAATGAGCAAATACATTAGGGAAACGCGATTAGCGTCAAGTTAATCAGCGTTTCCCTAAAAGAAACCGGCGATTGCCTGGCGGCTGCCTGGCGGACTGCCGGCGAATATGTGGGGCTGTTTGGGGAGTATTATATGGCTGAATTTGATATCGCGGTTATAGGCGGAGGGCCCGCCGGTTATGCGGGGGCCATAAAAGCCGCCCAATTGGGAGCCCGGACGGTTCTGATTGAAAAAGATCAGGTGGGGGGAACCTGCCTTAACCGGGGGTGTATACCCACCAAGACGCTCCTAAAAACCGCGGAATTGGTCCACGAAATCGCGGAAGCTCCCCAAAGGGGAATCAAGACCGGCCCGGCGGAAGTCGATATGGCCGCGGTGATCAACGAAAAAAACAGGGTGGTAAAAAAACTCACCGGCGGCGTGGCTTCCCTCCTTTCCGCCAACGGCGTGGAACTTAGCCCGGGGGGAAGGGAAACTGCTGGGGGGGGTCCGGCGGGTTCAACATCTCCGTAACCGGCCAAAGCGGTATCAGCGCGAAAAAGGTACTGCTTGCCGGGGGCTCCCAAACCGCGAAACTGCCGATTCCCGGACTGGATCTTCCGGGCGTCCTTGGCAGTACGGAAATTCTTGACCGGGAAGAAATCCCCCAGCGGCTTGCGGTGATCGGGGGAGGGGTCATTGGGATTGAGATGGCGATGATCTTCCAGTCCTTTGGCAGTAAAATCACCGTCATCGAAGCTATGCCCCGGATCCTCTCCTTTATGGACCGCGAAATATCGGCGTTGATCCACAAAATTCTTGTTGCCCGGGGCGCGGAGATACTGAGCGGCGTAGGGTTGTCAAAAATTGAAAACCCCCGGGAATTCAAACTGATCTTGGCGGACGGCAAAAACATTGAGGCCGACTCGGTGCTGGTTTCCATCGGCAGGACCGGGGATCTTTCCTGCCTGGGCGGGGAGGGGATACAAACGGAACGGGGAAAGATCCTGGTGAATGATTACATGGAAACCTCGGTTCCCGGCGTATTTGCCCCGGGGGACATCAACGGGAAGAAGATGCTGGCCCACGCCGCCTTTACGATGGCGGAAACGGCGGCGGAAAATGCGGCGGTCCAGTTGGGCCTGCCCGGGAGCGTAAAAAAGCCGGACCTTGACCATGTTCCTTCGGTGGTGTATTGTTTTCCTGAAGCGGCCGCGGTTGGGCTTACCCAGGAGGAAGCGGAAAGAGGGGGGCCGTAGCGGTTGGAAAGTTTCCCCTGGCGGCAAACGGCAAGGCCCTGAGCGCCGGACAGGGAGCGGGTTTTGTAAAAGTCCTTTCGGATCAAAGGCATGGTAAAATTCTCGGCGTACACATGGTTGGGTCCGGAGTATCGGAGATCATCAATGAGGCGGCGGCTCTTATGGCTATGGAAATTACCGTCCACGAACTGGCGGAAATCACCCATGGACATCCCACGGTTTCGGAAGCCCTTATGGAGGCGGCCGCTGACTGCCTGGGGAAATGTATACACCTTCCCCCAAAAGAGAAGAAATGAATAAATCTTTTGATTTCTTAGTAGGGGTGGCGAAACATTACTATCTGGACTCCATGTCCCAATCGGAAATAGCGAAACTATATAACATTTCCCGGCCCACCGTGGCGAGTATTCTTAAGGAATGTCGTGAAAAGGGGATAGTAGAAATACGGATCAACGACAATTCTTTTTTTTCTTCCGAAACAAGCCGCCGCCTGGTGGAACGTTACCATCTGAACATGGCCTGCGTGGTTCCCAACGAAACCGATTATCCCCTGACGCTGTACAAAACCTGCCTTGAGGCGGCGGGGTTTCTTTCTTCAACATTAGAAAATAAAATGAATATCGGCATTTCCTGGGGAACCGCCCTGTACCATACCATACGGCAGCTTCCTAAAATCGCCTTGATAGACTGTACCGTGGTCCAGCTTATGGGGGGCCTTGGCGCCTCCGCCCTGTTTTACGACGGTTCCGAACTTGCCCGTATTCTGGCGGAGAAAATCAACGGACAGTTCTATCCCTTCCTTTCCCCCCTGCTGGTAAAAACAGCCGAGCTTAAACAGGCCCTGCTTTCCGAACCGGGGATTCGGAAAACGGCGGAAAAAACCCGGATGCTTGATATTGCCCTGGTCGGCTTAAGTTCCGATCTGCCCGATGACAGCGCCATGGTCCGGGCGGGTTTTCTTTCGGCGGAAGAAGCCCGGCGGATATTTGAAGCCGGTTCCTGCGGTCATCTATGCGGTTATCATTACGATAACGAGGGCCGGTTCATGGATATACCGATTAACCGGCGGGTGGTAGGCATAGATACGTCTTTTTTTATGAATATAAAACGCCGCGTCGGTATAGCCTGCGGAAGGCAGAAGGCCACGGCTATTCACGCGGCCCTCAAAGGAAAATTGGTAACCGATCTTTTTACCGATGAATTGACCGCTTTACAAATAATCAGTTTTTACGGATGACGGCGGCCCTGTTTCGCCTGGATAAACGCATGAATTAACCACGAACCACACAATTTGAAGCAAGCCGATTTAAAGTAGATAATAGAGTTGTTCAAAAACTTCAGTTTTTGGAACAGCTTCCCTGGATTTAAGGGAAAAACCGGGGCTTTTGCCCGATTTTTCCAAGAGCCTGTTTCATCGAACCGGAGGTTCGCACCGTGCGCGTTAGCGTACAGTCAATTGGTTTTGGAACATACTCAAGCAATAGAACATTCTTTTGATTAACCCCTAACTCCTTTTAAAACAGCCACCGTTGCAATTTCTTTCGTTTGTCATTACACTTAACCTGGGATTTTAATGAACAAGATATTAAAAGCAAAGATAATGGAAGCTTTTTCGTCGGTGCTCCCCATCACGGCGATTGTTCTTATAGCGAGTGTCCTCCTGGTTCCCATGCCCACCGGGACCATCCTGATGTTCCTGGCCGGCGCATCCCTTCTGATCATTGGAATGGGTTTTTTTACCCTGGGGGCGGATATGGCTATGATGCCCATGGGGGAAGGTATCGGCATTCAGCTTACCCGGACCGCCAGTCTTTTTCTGGTCCTTTTGGTGAGTTTTATCATGGGCCTCATCATCACCATCGCCGAGCCGGATCTCCAGGTCCTGGCCCTGCAGGTACCCTCCATACCGTCCGTAGCCCTGATTTTGACCGTTGCCGTGGGGGTGGGGATTTTTTTGGTCATCGCCATCCTCAGGACCTTCCTCAAGATCCGCCTTTCGATACTCCTCGTAATCTTTTACGCCATCGTGTTTGGCCTCGCCTGTTTCGCCCCCAATAACTTTATTCCCGTGGCCTTTGATTCCGGGGGAGTTACCACGGGCCCCATCACGGTACCCTTCATCCTGGCCATGGGGGTCGGGGTTGCCTCCGTCCGCAGCGATAAGGACTCCCAAAACGACAGCTTCGGCCTGGTCTCCCTGTGCAGCGTGGGGCCTATCTTGTCGGTTCTCCTTTTGGGGATATTTTTTAAGCCCACCGGGGCGGATATTGAAAGCCATAAGGTTCCCCTGATCGAAACTTCCCGGGACGTGATTAAAACCTTTGCCTTTGAACTCCCCCATTACCTTGTGGACGTGCTCTACGCTATGGCGGCCCTGGTGGTTTTTTTTGTGATCTTCCAGTTTATCTCCCGGCGGTTTAAAAAACATCAACTCGTCCGGATCGTCGTGGGTTTTTTTTATACCCTTATCGGGCTTGTGGTTTTTTTAACCGGGGTGAACGTGGGGTTTATCCCCGTGGGGCATCTTTTGGGTTCGGAACTGGCCGCTTCCCCCCTTAAGTGGGTCCTGGTTCCCTTTAGTATGGTCATCGGGTATTTTATCGTCGCCGCCGAACCCGCGGTCCACGTATTGACCAAACAGGTTGAGGAAATATCCTCAGGCTCCATTCCCCAAAAGATCATGAACCGGGGGCTTTCCATCGGTATGGCCTCGGCCCTGGCCATAACCATGATCCGCATCCTCACCGGTATTTCCATCATGTGGATCCTCATCCCCGGTTATGCCTTTGCGTTGATCCTGACCTTTTTTGTCCCCCGGATCTTTACCGGCATTGCCTTTGATTCCGGGGGGGTGTGCAGCGGCCCCATGACCTCCACCTTTCTCCTGCCTCTGGCTATGGGGACCTGCGAGGGCGCGGGCGGGGATCTGATGACCGATGCCTTTGGAATCGTTGCTATGGTAGCCATGGCGCCTCTGATCGTTATACAGTTTATGGGCCTTATGTACGGCCGTAAGATGAAAACTTCCGCCAGGCAGGCTGAACAGGCCCTGGAAACCATAGGTGATGAAAATGCCGGAGAGATCATAGTGTTTGAGGAGGGATCTACCCGTGAATGAAAATGCCAAATTACCGGTACTGCAGCTCTTGGTATTCATCATTGACTGGAACAAAATCAAGGTAATTTCCTCGGTTTTTGAGGAAGAAAACGTCCGGTTCCACTTTATCAGCAAGGGCAGGGGGACCGCCAATTCGGAAATCCTTGACCTTTTGGGGATCGGCAGCAGTGAAAAGGCGGCGATCCTCAGCCTGGAACAGGCGGTTATGGTGCCTTCCCTGATCCGGCGGGTCAGAAAAAAACTCGGCTCCCAGGCCGCCGGCGCGGGTATCGCCTTTACCATTCCCCTTTCGGGGATCAACAATCCTATTCTCAAAGTTTTTAAAGAAAGTATTATGAAAAACCTCAATGTTTCGTCCGGAGAGGAAGGGGAAAAAATGAATACCGAAATCAAACACGATCTGATCGTTTCTATTGTAAATCAGGGGTATAGTGATGAATTTATGACCGTTGCCCGGGAAGCCGGCGCCGGAGGGGGAACGGTGATCAATGCCCGGGGGCTGGCCCACAAGGGGCCGGTAAAATTTTTCGGCGTCTCGGTTCAGGATGAAAAGGAGATCATCATCATCATCGCCAGCCGGGAACGGCAGGCCGCCATTATGCAAGCGGTAAGCCAGGCCTACGGCATTACCACCGAGGCCGGGGGGATCATCTTTTCCCTGCCCGTGGACCACGTGATGAGCCTGAACCAGGAAGAATTCAGATAACCGATATTATGCCGGGGAGTTTCAAAACCCGGCGGGGTTGAAACTGTTTTAGTGTTTTAGACGCTTCCCTCAAAACCGGCCGGGTTTTGGAGCAAGCTCATTTATAAACAAGGAGTATTATTTTGGAAAAACGCCGCTATTTTTTTACCTCAGAATCCGTTGGTGAGGGTCATCCCGATAAACTGTGCGATCAAATTTCCGATGCCATCCTGGACGCCTGTCTGAAGGATGATCCCCAAAGCCGGGTGGCCTGCGAAACCTTTGCATCCACCGCCATGGTCTTGATTGGGGGGGAAATAACCACCAAAACCTTTGTGGACTTTCAGCAGGTGGTCCGGGAGGTGGCACAACAGGTGGGGTATACCAACCCGGAATACGGCCTGGATTATCAATCCATGGCGGTACTGGACATGATCCACAGCCAATCCCCGGATATCAGCCAGGGGGTTTCCGGCACGGGCTTGGAGGAATACAAGGGCCGGCAGGGGGCCGGGGATCAGGGGATGATGTTTGGTTTTGCCTGTAATGAAACCGAATCGCTTATGCCCCTGCCCATCACCCTGGCCCATCAGATCCTCATCAGGGCAACGGAACTGCGGAAGAACAAAACCATCCCCTGGCTCAGGCCCGACGCCAAGAGCCAGGTTACCGTGGAATATGAGGGCCATAGGCCCCTGCGGATAGACGCCGTGGTGGTTTCCCATCAGCATGATCCCGATATTTCCTATGGGGATATTAAGGAAACGATCATCGGCCAAATCATCAAGCCCATCCTGGAGCCATCGGGTCTTTTGGACAAAGACACCAAGTACTTTATCAACCCCACGGGCCGTTTTGTGGTGGGCGGGCCCTACGGCGACACGGGCCTTACGGGGAGGAAGATCATCGTGGACACCTACGGCGGCATGGGCCGTCACGGGGGCGGGGCCTTCTCCGGCAAGGACCCAACCAAGGTTGACCGGTCCGCCGCGTATATCGCCCGGTACGTGGCGAAAAATATCGTGGCCGCCAAACTGGCGGAACGCTGCGAGGTGGAACTGGCCTACGCCATCGGGGTCCCCTTCCCGGTTTCGGTGATGGTGGACACCTTCGGCAGCGCCGTGGTGGACGAGGGCCGGATCGAAGCGGCGGTTCCCAAGGTCTTTGACCTTTCCCCCGCGGGGATCATCGCGGCCCTGGACCTCAGGCGGCCGCTATACCAGAAAACCGCCGCCTACGGCCACTTTGGCCGGCCCGGTTTCCCCTGGGAAAAAACCGACAAGGCCGCCGATCTGAAACGGGAAATAGGCTGACAAACCATGAACCCTGGGGAACTGCATCGATCCATCCGCGGCTGCGGGGAGGCGGCCTTTTCCCGGTCCGGGGGGCCCGGCGGGCAGAACGTCAACAAGGTCAACACCAAGGTATGCCTGCGCATCAGCCTGGCCGCCCTGCGGGGCCTTTCCGACGGGGAGTTGGCCCGCCTCCGGGAGGTCCTGGCATCCCGGCTTTCCCGGGGGGAAACCGGGCCGGAACTGGTCGTCGCCGTTGACGAGGAACGGTCCCAGCGGACCAACCGGGAACGGGCCTATGCCCGGCTGGAGGCCCTTATCACGGTTTCCGCCCGGCTCCCCAAACGCCGTCGGCCCACCAAGCCCTCCCGGGCGGCCCGGGAAGATCGGCTTCACACAAAACACCTGCGGGCCCTGAAAAAAGCGGGCCGGCGCTTTGCCCCGGAGGAGTAGGCTTTCCACGGCCAACCAGGTAAGGATACGGGCATTGAAAAAAAGGAGTGGGGGTAGCGGAAAACCCGCCTAAGCCCGCGTGCGGGCGGCGCGGGGTTGGAGCGAGGGGGAGCAGCGGCAAAAAAGGCTTTTTATGGGGCAAAAAACCCGCGCGTTTTGGAATCCCGGCGCTCCCCCTTCGTAACTTGTTGACCGGGTTAGGCGTTCCGGCCAATCCAGCCTTCACGGGAAGGCCGCTTTCCATGCCCCAGGCTCATTTTTTTATGCCGGTTTCCCCCGATACCGGTATGGGGTATTCCCCGGTAAAACAGCCCAGGCAATACCCCCGGGGGGGCCCTTCTTCGCGGAATCCTGAGTCCAGGGATTCCAGCAGGCCCTCCACGGAAATGAAGGCCAGGCTGTCCGCCCCCAGGGAAGCGCAGAGCTCCCCCACGCTGTTGCCGTTGCTGATCAGGTCCTTCCGGTGGGGGGTATCGATGCCGAAGTAGCAAGGGAACCGTACCGGGGGAGAACAGACCCGGATGTGTACCTCCCGGGCGCCGGCTTTTTTCAAGATCGAAACCAGCCTCCTGCTGGTGGTTCCCCGGACAATGGAGTCGTCGATGAGGATCACCCGTTTGTCCCGGACTTCGCTTTGGATCACGTTGTGCTTTACCGAAACCGCCCGTTCCCGGAGGGCTTGATCCGGGGCGATAAAGGTCCTGCCCACGTATTTGCTTTTGACGATTCCCAGGCCGAAGGGGGTGCCGGTGGCCTTGCCGTAACCCAGGGCCGCGGGGATCCCCGAATCGGGGACGCCGATGACCAGGTCCGCCGCCACCGCCGATTCCCTCCCCAGAATTTCCCCCGCCCGGATCCGGGACCCGTATACGTCCACCCCGTCGATAACGCTGTCCGGCCGGGCAAAATAGACGTATTCAAAGGAACAGGCCGCCCGCCGGGTTTTTTCGCTAAAGGTAAAGGAGAGGACCTGATCCTTGTTGATGATCACCACTTCCCCGGGGTCCAGGTCCCGGACCAATTCCCCCCCCACCGAATCAATGGCGCAGGATTCGCTGGCCAGGATCCAGCCGCCGTTGATTTTTCCCAGGCACAGGGGCCGGATCCCGTTGGGGTCCCGGGCCCCCACCAGGGCGTCATCGGTCAGTACCGCCAGGGCATAGGAACCCTTGATGAATTTGATCGTGTCGGTCAGGGCCTTTTCCAGGCCTTTTTTGTAGTTTTTGGTGATGAGATTGACGATCACCTCACTGTCGCTGGAAGAGGTGAACCCCACCCCGGCGTCTTCCAGTAATTCCCGGACCACATCGGCGTTGGTCAGGGTACCGTTGTGGGCCACCGCGATGGAGCCCAGCTTAAAACGGCTGACAAAGGGCTGGGCGTTTTCGATGGAACTGGTTCCAAAGGTGGAATACCGTACATGCCCCAATCCGGCGGACCCCTTTATCTGGGACAAATGTTCCGGGGTAAAGACTTCCCCCACCAGCCCCATCCCCCGGCGACATTCGATGGCGTTATGGTAAACTGCGGCAATACCGGCGCTTTCCTGCCCCCGGTGCTGCAGGGAAAGCAGGCCGTAGTAGATCAGGGGAACCGCGTTTTTTTCGCTTTCCTGAAAAAAAACGCCGAAAATTCCACAGGCTTCTTTTAATTTGTCTGGTTTGTCGTCCATGTTGGTAACCATCAGGAATCCATACGGTTCAGGATCTCGATATAGGCTTCCTTGACGTTTCCCAGATCCCGGCGGAAACGGTCCTTGTCGAGTTTTTCGTTGGTTTTGGCGTCCCAAAACCGGCAGGTGTCCGGGGAGATCTCATCGGCCAGTACCAGTTGTCCCGGAGAAGGACCGGTTTCCGTCCGGCCAAACTCCAGCTTAAAGTCGATGAGGCGGATCCCCCGTTTGAGAAAAAAGGCCGACAGGACCTGGTTGACCCTAAAGGTGATGGTTTTGATCTCCCCGATCTCCTCCAAAGTGGAGGCGCCGATGGCCGCCGCATGGTACTCGTTGATCAGGGGGTCCCCCAGGGCGTCGTCCTTGTAGGAAAGTTCAAAGACCGTGGTCTTGAGGGGGGTCCCTTCGGCAAGGCCCAGCCGTTTTGCCATGGAACCCGCGGCGACGTTCCGGACGATTACCTCCAGGGGGATGATCCTGACCTTTTTGCATACCATGTCCCGGTCGGAGATCCGCTCGACAAAATGGGTGGATACCCCGGAGTTTTCCAGAAGTTCAAAGAGGGACGCGGCAATTTTATTGTTCAAAACCCCCTTGTCCGCTATTTGCCCCTTTTTTTCTCCGTTAAAAGCGGTGGCGTCGTCTTTATAATGGATAATAACCAGGTCGTCCCGGTTGGTGGCAAATACCTTTTTTGCCTTTCCTTCATACAGCGCCGGTCCCGGTTTTATTTCCCCCGGACCGGCCTCCCGGTTTTCACTCATAGGTCCACTCCTTTGTTGTCCCCGGCAAATTCAGCCTTCATTTCGGCCATGAACGCAACGAGCCGTTCCCGTAAGGCCGGGTACTTCAGGCCGAGGATACGGCAGGCGAGGTAGGCGGCGTTGGCCCCGTTATCCACCCCCACGGCGGCCACGGGGATGGGCTTGGGCATCTGGACTATGGAAAGGAGGGCGTCCAGGCCCCCAAGCCCCCCGGAGGCGATGGGTACGCCGATCACCGGGATAAGGGTCAGGCTGGCGATAACCCCCGGCAGGTGGGCGGCCAGTCCCGCCCCGGCGATGATCACCTCGGTTCCCTCCGCTTCCAGCTTGGTCAGGGTCTCCTTCAACAGCTCCGGCGCCCGGTGGGCGGACAGGACGTGGGAAGAAAAGTCTACCCCCAGTTCCCGGAAAACATCGGCGGCCTTTTTCATAACGGCCTTATCTGACAGGGACCCAAAAATTATGGCGGCTTTCATCTCAGGGAAAAAATACCATGTTCCGGGGATGTACACAAGCCCCGGAAACCGGCGGCCGAAAAACCGGCGGGCTTAATTCCAAAACCCGGTTCGGGCGGATCTTCCGGGGAAAATTCGTGTAATTGTACTAAAATTCATTATATCCTTGACTTTTCGCCGATAGAATTTTACACTATACTATATGAACCTTAAGACAGTGCTTACAAAGGATACGATTGTTCTTCACCTTAAAGGGACTAAGAAAGAAGATATCATCAATGAACTGTTGGATATCTTGGTAAAGGCCGGCAAAATTCAGGACCGGGCGGCGGCGTTTTCCGCGGTAATGGAACGGGAACAGAAGATGTCCACCGGTATGAAACATGGAATCGCCATACCCCACGGCAAAAGCGCCACCATCCATGACTTGGTGGCCTGTATTGGCATTGCCGATACCCCGATTGATTTTGATTCTTTGGATCATGAACCCTGTAGGATTTTTATTATGACCCTTTCACCCCTTGAGAAAACCGGCCCCCACCTTCAATTTCTGGCGGAAATAAGCCTTATTTTTAAAAGTTCGGAAAAACGGAACGAAATTCTCAAGGCGCAAACCCCGGAAGAGATATTACACGCCCTTGCGGAATGATTTAACGGACAAAACCTTCTCCGTTGCGTCT
>JAITKD010000120.1 GCA_031278575.1 Spirochaetaceae bacterium
GAAAAATGGCCCCAAATTCGCCTCTAAAATCCGTATATAACGTTAAATGGCCGAACTTCGAGTTTTGCCGCCGGAGTGTCCAACAGCCCAAAACGCGCAAGGGATTGGAGGGGTGTGAAACAGCCACGGCGCGCAGCGCCGGGGCCGGAGCGAAGCGGAGCCCCGGAAAGCCCGGTCGCCGCATCGCGGCGATGCGCCCAATATAAACTCGACATTCGGCCAAATGTAAAATTGCTGCCGCCCTATGGTGTATAGTTGACATTATCGCCCCTTTCGAGCATAAAGGAAACTATTATGAGAAGAAATATTGTACATCCTGGGGCGGGAAAGTTAAAATATGAAATTCGGGAAATTGTCGCCTTTGCCCGGGCGCTGGAAAAGTGGAATATACCCATAACCTGGGAAAACATCGGGGATCCGGTAAAAAAGGGGGAACCCGTCGCCGGGTGGATCAAGGATATCGTCCGGGAAAAGGCCGGGGAAGACAACTCCTATGCCTATTCGGAAACCGAAGGGGCCCGGGAAGCCCGGGAATTTCTCGCGGATCGGGCCAACCGGCGGGAGAAAATTTCCTTTCCCGGAGAAATTTATCCCGATCCGGCGGCCATAAGCTCTGCGGACGTTCTTTTTTTTAACGGATTGGGGGATGCGGTGGCCAAGGTATTCGGATTCCTCCGCCGGGAAGCCCGGGTTTTGGGGCCTTCCCCCGCCTATTCCACCCTTTCCTCCGCGGAAGCGGCCCATTCGGGGTATGAACACCTTACTTACCGGCTGGACCCCCAGAAAAACTGGATGCCCGACCTGGAAGACGTGGAACTCAAGGTGAGGTACAACGATTCCGTTGCGGGGATCCTCCTTATCAACCCGGATAATCCCACCGGTGCGGTATACCCCGTGGAGGTTCTGGGGGAATTTGTTCGGATCGCCCGGACCTACGGCCTGTTTATTATCTGTGACGAAACCTATGCCAACATCATATTCGGGGGGGCCAAAACCGCGGCCCTTTCCCAGATAATCGGGGATGTGCCCGGCCTGGCCCTGCGTTCCCTCTCCAAAGAGGTCCCCTGGCCGGGGGCCCGCTGCGGCTGGGTAGAGGTTTATAACCGTAAGGTGGATCACCGCTTCGACCTGTACATCCGAAGCCTCCTGGATGCCAAACGACTGGAGGTTTGTTCCACCAGCCTTCCCCAACTCTGTATCCCCGCCATCATGGGGGACCCCCGCTATGGGGACCACTTGGCCTGGCGGGCCGCCATGTTTGAGAAGCGGGCGGAAGAAGCCTATGCCGCGTTTACCGGTATACCGGGCCTCAGCCTGATGAAACCCCGGGGCGCCCTTTATGCCACCGCGGTATTTGATCCCGATGTCATGGGGGATGAGAAAAAAGCCCGGTCCCGGTTTCTTCCGGTTTCAGACCCCTCCCTGGGGGAATTTATCAAAAAAGAGATCGCCGACGTAGCGCCGGATAAGGGGTTTGTGTATTGGCTTTTGGCTTCCACCGGGATCTGTGTGGTCCCCCTTTCGGGGTTTGCCAGTGATTTGCCGGGTTTTCGCTTTACCCTATTAGAATATGACGATGAAAAACGGAGAAAAATCTATAAAACCATGGCGGAATCGGCGAAAAAATACCTTGCCTCCGTATAATCCCGAGGATTTAAAGACAAAAACCGCGGAGGCTCATTCGCGGCGGGGGCTAATACCCAAGAACCCGCTTCCCGGGAAGCTTTAGCACGGTCAACAAGTTACGGAGGGGGAGCGCCGGGGTCCCGAAAAGCAGGGGTCTTTTGCCCATGGCGAGCCGTTTTTGACGCGGCTCCCCCTCGCTTCAGCCTCCTCGGGCTTCGCCCTGCGGTGGCTTCCGCTACCCCCACTCCTTCATCTGCGGGTACCAAATCCTTAACTGGTTGACCGGGGGAAGCTTTAGGGCGGTCAACATTGGTAATACTAAATTGAAATTTCCGAGCCTTTTACTAAAGCAAGACGCACATCAAGTGCATATACTTTCCATGAGACAATTACGCATACTCAAACAAGGGGTGTGGTACGAAATCCGTACCCGCGTCAACAACCGGGAACCCATCTTCAGCCGCCATAAGGCCCTGGCGCTGTTCGCCAAGGTGTTTCGGGAGACGAAACTCCGGTTTGTTTTCGAGATTCGCGGGCTCTGTCTTGCCGATGACTGGCTCACGTTTTATATCAAGCCGGCGGACGGGCTGGAGCTTCCGGCCATCATGCAGTGGCTAAAACAGGTATTCGCCCAACGGTACAACTGGGCGGAAGGCCGGATCGGCCATATCTGGGGGGACCGGTACGGGTCGTGGATACTGGAAGGGGAGCCGCCGGAGGAGGAAGAGGCCGGAGCGGGGCGGGGGGATTCGGACAATGGGGTCAGACCCTGGTATAGGGATGCGGACACGGGGGTCAGACCCCGGCATGGGAAAACGGCGATCCAAACCGTTTTTCCCCTCATATTCCCACATCCCCCCGTACCCGCCCCCGGATAAGCGGCGCCAACCCGCCCGGGGTTCCGCATAAACCTTCTTTTCCGCCCCAAGCCGAAAACGCTCAGGGGAAAGGTCTGTCCTGAACCGGGTAAAACCTGAATGGCGGCTCAAGTTTAGCCTTCAAGTCGGGGAGGTTCATAAAACCGGGGCTGTTCCAAAATCCCATGGTCCGGGGGACCGTATTTTTGAAAAACAGGTTTTACTTGCACGCAGCCTGAGATTTAAGCGAAAATACGGACAGGCGCTTTCTCCGATACCGGTTTCCCGGGATCAGCGGTCCACGACCGCGGGTCTGCACCTATCGGGTTTTGAAACCGGCTTCCGGCGCTATTTGAGAAGCCGCGCATAAAACACCCCGCATTATCCTCATTACTTACCCAATGAGGAAATACCACGGGTCATGTTATTTCTGCGCGGGTCCTTAAAACAGGATTAGTCTCCCTTGACTTTTCCGCTCCCTCAATAATCGGCTCTGCCCTTCCTGGACTTTTTGAGCAGTTTCCGTTGGATAGCCTTTTTTTTCCGGTTGAGGATGGTGGAAGGTTTTTCATAATATTCCCGTTTTTTAAATTCCCGAATGATACCCTCCTTTTCTACCATACGTTTAAACCGTTTGATAGCTTTTTCCAGCATCTCATTATCATCTACGATGATATGCGCCAATTACATCACCTCCTTCCCGCGACGGTAAAGATAAAAGTTTGGGCTTTTTCAAAATCAGGCATTTTGAGCCAGCGATTTTCATTCATTAAGTTTACTTAAAATAAGCGCTTTGTCAAGGACCGGCCGGGCCGTCAAAATATCGGGATCCGCGTTTTCCCCGGCGATACGGATCTCCCAGTGCAGGTGGGGACCCGTGGAAAGGCCGGTGGAACCGGATTCGCCCAAGAGGGCGCCGGCGTCTACCATGGCCCCTTCGCTTACGTTGATTTTATCCAGGTGGTAATACAGGGAATAGATTCCGGGGAGATGTTCGATGACCACCGAATGGCCCGTTACTATCCGGAAACGGGCCAAAACAACCCGCCCCGGAGCGCAGGCGGTAACCGGGGTGCCTCGGGGAACCCCGTAATCGACCCCGGCATGGATCGAAGTTTCGGCGGAGCCGTCAACATACCGGAAAACCCGGCGATCCCCAAAAAAGCTGGTCCGCCGGGTGGAAGCCACCGGGGGCACAAAGGGGCCGGAAGCAAATATTTCGGTCCCGGTCCGGGAGATGATCCCCCATAAGGCTGCGGATTCCGCGGTCTTTTTGGGATCCTGCCGGGTCCGTAAGTCGGTATTGTCCTGATCCAGGGGAATTTCTTCGGAGATAAACCGCCGGCTGCCGATGGCAAGGGCAATTTCGGCGATCCCTTTCCCGGCCTCTTCCACCCGGACCAGGGCGGAACCGGAGGCGGCGGTGGAAGGCACCGCCAGGATCGCCGCTTTGACCGCCAGCCCCTCCTTATTCCGCAGCCCCAGGTCAAAAAAGGCCGCCTCCGTAAGGCGCCGCCCCCGGGAATTCAACAACACCGCCCGGAAATTCCCCGGCCGGGGGCTTACCAGGCCCAGGGTAACCGGCTCCCCGGGCAGGGGGTTTTCCGGCAGGGTGATGAGCCGGGCCTGGGCGTGGAGGAAAATTCCGGCGTTTAGGCATAAAAACAGGGTAAACACCGCCGGTAAAACCCGCCGGCCGGACCCGGCGGTATACCCCCTCCCCTTTGAGGCGGCGGCGGGGCGGCAACGGAGCCGGGGGATCATGACGCTGGCCGGCCGCTTTCCGCGGACCGTTTTAAGTCAAGGATGATAAGCTGCGGCGTTTCGGCATTATTAAACCAGTTTCGGGTGATTTTAAACACCAGATCCACCCGGTCCCCGGTATCAAATTCCTTTTTTACCTTCTCCGCCGCCTGCCAATAAACCCCGGGCCATTTGTATTTCCCCGCATCCAGGGTGAGTTTTACGTGTTTTGCCTCGGGTTTCCCCATAAGGATGATATCGTTTATTTTTAAATCCCGGGCCAAAAAGTTGAGGGGAGTATTCCCCTCCCCGTAGGGTTCAAGCCGGTCAATCAGGGTAAAAATATCCGGGGAAAGGTAGGAAAGGGGCAGTTCCGCGTCGATGGTAAGGGTTTCTTCATCACCCTCAGCCTCAAGCTCTATGGTCCGGGCCGCGATTTTAAGCCGTTCCAGGAATTTTTCCCAGTTGGATCTTTGTATACTGAACCCCGCCGCAAAATTATGTCCCCCCCAGTCAATAAAAAGGTCCGCGCATTGTTCCAAAAGGGGCCTGAGGTCATAGCCCCGGAGGGACCGGAGGGAACCGGCGGCGGTTTCATCCCCCAGGGACACCACCACCGCGGGTACCTTGAACCGGGAAACCAGGCGGGTCGCCATGATCCCCGTCACCCCCCGGACAATATTTTCCCCCGCGGCCATTACCAGGGCGCCCCCGAATTCCGTAAGGCTCTCCTCGGCCAGGGGCTCCACCACGGTCCAGGTATCGCTCCCCAGCGCTTTCCGGTCCTCGTTCAGGGCGATAAGCTCATCGGCCAGGCGGTCCCGTTCCCCGGCCTCCTCCCGGATAAGGAGGCCCACCGCCTTTTCGGGTTTACCCATACGGCCCGCCGCGTTGATGGCGGGACAGAGCTGCCAGGAAAGATCCCCGGCGTTGATCCGCCGTCCGATAAACCCCATCTTAAAGAGCAGCTCCTGTAGGCCCGGCCGGGGGGCTTTCATCAGGGAGTCCAGGCCCCGCCGGACGATGATACGGTTTTCATCCCTGAGGGGCATAATATCCGCCACGGTTCCCAGGGTTACCAGCTGGAGATCCGCCCCGTCTTCATCGGTAAAGAGGTTTTCCCGTTTTTGGATAAAGGAGGTAAACAGGCTGATAAAAACATCCAACTCCCCCAGGGGCTTATCGGCATACCGGGCGATCCGGGAAAGCTCCTTGATCCGCAGGAGGCTCTTCCCCACGGTCTGGGGGATCTCTTTGCCGATTTCGGCGGCGATTTCCAGCATATGGACCTCGACCCCCGATCCAAAGATCTTGGCAAGGGTCTTTTTCTGAAGGGGCGCGTCCCAGGCGAGGATCTGCTGCCCCTCAAGAAACCGGGGAAGCCTGGTATCGGTAATACCCACCATGCCGGGCGCCACGGTTTCCAGAAGCCGGTCAATAACTACCAGGTTCCGCAGCTTGGCAATCTCAATAATATACGTATCCTTAGAAGGCCGGGTATTGAGGAGGCAGAGGGATTGGCCGTAGATTTCGCTTTTTAGGGCAAACCGCAGGGCCCAAACCAGTTTATAGGTAACCCCGCAGCCGGCCAGGTCCCGGAAAAGGTAGGAAGAACCGGTAAGTTTTGGGTTGACTATGGCCAGGGCCTGGGGCAGTTCTTCCTGGGGATTATGGTGGTCGGTGATGATCACGTCCACCCCCAGTTCTTTGGCCCGGTCCACCTCGGCTATGTTGGAAATACCGCAGTCCACGGTGATAATCAGGGCGCCGCAGGCCGCGGCAAAGTCCTCCACGGCCTCCATGGAAAGGCCGTAAGGCTCATCCCCCTGGGGAAGACGCCAGCTTACCTCCATCCCCAACCGGGAAAGGAAGCTCCACAGGAGGGTGGTACTGGTAATGCCGTCCACGTCCCGGTCCCCAAAGATCAGGACCTTTTCCCCCTCTTCCTTGGCGGCGAGGATCCGGTCTACCGCGTCTTCCATGCCGGGAAGCTCAAAGGGGTTCCGCAGATGCCGGAGATCCTCCTCAAGAAAATACCGGATTTCCTCCCCCCGGATAACATTCCGTCTGGCGAGGATCGAGGCGGTCAACCGATCGCAGCCGTATTTTGCGCTCAACTCCTTAATCAATTCCGGGGGGATATCCCGTTTTTCCCAATTCATGTTGATCTCCTAAGGACCCGCGCGGAAACAACATGACCTTTTGGCCGTGTTATTTCCTTGTTGCGTAAGCAACGTTAAAGTAGCGCCGATTTATTCTCGATTGAATAAATTAGTGCTTCCTTAGGGGGGTAAGTTCGATGATCTTATGTTATAAAGAAACTCGATATCATGGCCTCCTTGCATGGAGGCCCGGTGGCCACTGCGGATGTTCCCATGATCCTCTATGATCCCGCCCTTACTGTGGATTTTCGGGATTACGGTATTATGCTGCCCATCGCGCCGGATCGGGCGGGCCGGGTGGTGGAATTTCTCCGGGACCAGGCAGGGGGGGCCCTTTCCGGGTTTCCCGGTCCGATTCGGGATGTCCCCGGTGCCTTGGGCCTGCCGGGCATGGAGGGGCTTGAAGGCCGGGTTGTCCCGGACCGGCGGGATCTGGAGCGGGTGTTTCAGGGGGAATTTGTGGTCGGCCTTTATGGAGGGGGGCTCTCCACCGCCCTTCTTAATGCCTATGAATTGATCGACTCCCAGGGCAGGCCCCACCGGTATGCGCCTGACCGGGCCCTAAAGCCCCTGGCCGGCCTTTTTGAAACCATCCTCAACCAGATTGGGGGAACCTACCTGGCCTGCCGGCTGGTCCTCGCCGGGGCGGCCGGGATGCCGGGGTTCTGCTATTACCTGGGGGGCGGTATGCACCACGGCCGGTATGACCAGGGGGCGGGGTTCTGCCTGGTCAACGACATTGTGATCGCCGCCCGGAAACTTCAGGCCGAGGGAGCCTGCCGGCTTATCTGGGTGGTGGACGTGGACGCCCATAAGGGCTGCGGTACCGCGGAACTGGTGTCTTTTTCCCGGGCCCGGGGAGAACTGGGTCTAAAAGCCGGAGCGGATATCCGCACCCTTTCGATCCACATGGCCGCGGGCTGGCCCCTGGACGCGGAAACCCTCCGGGGGGCCGCGTCTGGCCGGGCTCCCCGGATCCCGTCGGATGTGGAGATTCCTGTGGAAGCGGGGGACGAGGGGGCCTATGTGCCGGAACTTGAAAAGGGTCTTTATAAACTGGAAAAGATTTCCGGCGGCCAAAAACCGGATTTGGCGATTGTGGTGGATGGGGCGGATCCCTATGAACACGCTGGACTCCCTTCCAGCGACCCACTCTAATTCACCCTGGACCAATGTGTTTCCCGGGATTGGTTGATCTATACCTTTTTGCAGGACCGGTCTATTCCTTCAGCCTGGATCAT
>JAITKD010000143.1 GCA_031278575.1 Spirochaetaceae bacterium
AACTCCTTCTCCAAGCCCGCGGGCTTTACCGGGGTACGCCTGGGCTGGACCGTGGTTCCCCGGGAACTGAAATACGCCGGGGGGGAGCCGGTCAAGGCCGACTGGGAGCGGATCTGCGGCACCATCTTCAACGGGGCCTCCAACATCGCCCAGGCCGGGGGGCTTGCCGCCCTGGAACCGGAGGGCCTTAAAGAAATCCGGGAGTTATGCGACTTTTACCTGGGGAACGCCCGGATCATCCGGTCCGGCCTGCGGGATCTGGGGATCTCCTGCGTAGGGGGGGATAATTCCCCCTATATCTGGGCCCGCTTCCCCGGCCGGGACAGTTGGGAGGTCTTTACGGAGATCCTCGAAACCTGCCAGGTGGTAACCACCCCCGGATCCGGCTTCGGCCCCGCGGGTCAGTCCTTCATCCGCTTCTCCGCCTTCGGCCACCGCGCCGATGTGGAGGAGGCCTGCGGCCGCCTGGGGCGGCTTCGGGGTTCGGAAAAACGGTAACGACGGGGTTCAAGCCGGGCGTTTATGTCGTGTATGATTGGCGGATTTTACCCTCCCGTCGGTAAAATTGACATATTTATGACATCCGGTTATGGTAATACCTATGAAACGAACGGTGGTCATTATTGACGGCATGGGGGGCGGCATCGGCGCCCAGCTCATATCCAAGATTCGGGAACTAAACAATGAGGAATTGGAACTTATTGCCTTGGGAACCAACGCCGTGGCTACGGAACGGATGATCAAAGCCGGCGCCCATCGGGGCGCTTCCGGCGAAAACGCCGTCAAGGTGTCCGTTTCCCTGGGGGACTTTATCCTGGGCCCCATTGGTATCGTTATCAGCAACAGCCTTATGGGGGAAATAAGTCCGGTCATGGCCGACGCGATCCTCGCCGCCCCGGGGGAGAAGATCCTGCTGCCCCTCCAGCAGGACCATTTCCGCCTGGTAGGGATGGAATCCCTGCCCTTCACCAAAATAATTGACAAGGCGATGGATCTCCTCAAGGAACGTCTCACCTAAGGAAGCACTGATTTATTCAATCGAGAATAAATCGGCGCTGCTTTAACGCAAGGTAAACAAAGTTTACCCTATTTGCGCAATGAAATGAGCAAATACTTTAGGGAAACGCGATTAGCGTCAAGTTAATCAGCGTTTCCCTAAGGGCGCCGGGCGTTATTTTCCGCGTAATTGACATCCCCGCCCCAAAATGGTATATATGGAAAACGGCATGAAGCCTGTTTTTTTCCGTTGGGTTTAACCTTGGAGTAAACCTCGTCCTTTTAAAATCCCATGAAGGGTCTTTAGGTAAGGGGATGGAATCCTATAGCCTTAGATTTCAGGGTTTAGCCTGTTTATGGGAGTACCATATTGACCATTGAAGAAAAATACGAGGCCCTTTTGCGCCTTATCGGCGCCCAGGGCAGTGCGGCGGTGGCCTTTTCCGGCGGAGTGGACAGTTCTTTCCTCTGTTACGCGGCGGCCGCGGCCCTGGGAGACCGGACGGCGGCCATTACCGTGGTTTCTCCCATGCTTCCCAAAAGTGAAATCGACGGGGCCGCCGTTTTTGCCGCCAAGGTCGGCATAAAACATATTCTTGTCGAAGAAGCCGAGATTGACGAAGAAGTGGCGGCCAATCCGAAAGAACGTTGTTATTTTTGCAAAAAGATTGAATTTGGGAATATTCTCCGGGCGGCAAAGGAGCGGGGGATCGACACGGTCCTGGACGGTTCCAACATGGATGACCTGGGGGATTACCGGCCGGGGCTCAAGGCCCTGGAGGAACTGCGGATCCAGAGCCCCCTGAGGGAAGTTAAACTTACCAAAGCGGAGATTCGGGAACTTTCCCGGCGTTTTGAGCTTCCCACCTGGGATAAACCCGCCTTTGCCTGCCTGGCATCCCGGATCCCCTATGGTGAGCGGATCGACAAGGAAAAGCTTTCCCGGGTGGAAAAGGCCGAGGCGGCCCTCCGATTCTTCGGGTTTCGTCAGTTCCGGGTACGTTCCCATGACCGGATCGCCCGAATCGAGGTGGCTCCCGAGGAAAGACGGCGTTTTTTTGACGAGCAGGTCCTGGATTCCATCTCACAGACCCTTAAATCCTATGGTTTTTTGTATGTCGCCTTTGAACTGGAAGGATACGTCATGGGAAATATGAACCGGGCGGCCCCGGCATAAAACCATACCGGCCTTCGTTGAACCACTTTTTGGGGGGATTACCTTGAGAACATTACATTTCGACTGTTTTGCCGGTATTTCCGGGGACATGGCCCTGGGAGCCCTGGTGGATCTGGGGCTTGATACCGATATATTACGAGCGGAACTTCATAAACTCCCCGTAACCGGCTGGAGCCTGGAATTTCACCGGGATGAACGGGGGGGCATTTCCGGAACCCATGGGGTAGTGGATATTGGGGAACAGGGGGATCATATCGCCCATGACCATGGACACGACCACCATGACCACGACCACCACCATGGTTTCCCGGAGCGTCATCATGTCCACCATAATAACGAAAGCGGTCCCGGCGCCCATCGTTCATGGAAGGATATCCGAACCCTCATCGAAGATTCCCCAATTACGGCGGGGGCAAAAAAACGGGCCCTGGATATTTTTACCCGGATTGCCCGGGCGGAAGCGGAGGTCCACGGCGTCCCCGAGGAAGATATCACCTTCCACGAAGTGGGCGCCCTGGATTCGATCATTGATATTGTCGGCTGCGCCCTTTGCCTGGATATGCTCAAACCGGACCGGATCACCTGCGGGGAGGTGGAACTGGGAAGCGGGACGGTTACCTGCGCCCACGGGGTACTGCCGGTTCCCGCCCCGGCGACCCTCATCCTCTGCCGGGGTATGCCGGTAAAGACCGGCGGTTTCCCCGCGGAAATGACCACTCCCACCGGGGCGGCGATCCTCGCGGCTTCGGTGGATGAGTTTATCAGCGCCGGCAGTTTCCGGGAAATTAAAACCGGTTACGGCATAGGGACCAGGAGGACGGAAAGGCCCAATCTACTCCGGGTTTCCCTGCGGGAGGAGGCCGATGTTCCCCGTCAGGGGGACTGGCGGATCGAAAAATTGGTTTTGATGGAGGCCAATATCGACGATATGAGCGGCGAAGCCCTGGGGTTTCTTATGGAAAACCTCTTTTCCGCCGGAGCCCTGGACGTTACCTTTACCCCGGCGGTAATGAAAAAATCCCGTCCCGGAACCGTTGTCTCCGTCCTTTGCCCGCTCCTCAAATTAAATATCCTCCGGGAACTTATGTTCAAAAGATCCGCTACCATAGGGTTTCGGGAAACCGAAGTACACCGCCTTTCCCTGCGGCGGGAGGAGGATACCCTGGGGGGGGAATGGGGGGATGTCCGCCGCAAACGGGTGTTTTACGGGGAGAAGCCCCTGCGGTCAAAGCTGGAATACGACGACCGGGCCCGGATAGCCCGGGAACGGGGAATTTCCCTGGAAGAAGCGGAGGCGCTTATCCTGATGGGGGGCTCCCGGCGGGAAAAGGAAGGACCCTATGGCGGATGAAGATATAAGGGGGATCCTCCAATCCGTCCGGGAGGGGACCCTGTCGGTGGAGGAAGGGGGATCCCGGATAAGTTCCCTCTATAAAGACGATTTAGGATTTGCCGTGATCGATACCCGCCGGGAGGAACGCACCGGCTATCCCGAGGTGGTTTTTTGCGCGGGGAAACGGCAGGAACAGGCATTGGCCATCATAGGGCGGATGCGGGAACGGGGCATCCCGGTGTTGGGGACCAAGGCGGGGCCGGAACTGGCGGAAGCGGTCCGGGCCCGGTTTCCGGAAGCGGCCTATGATGAACTGGCCCGGATGCTGACCCTGGGCGCCCCAATGGGGGACGGGACCGGCCTCGTGGCGGTGGCGGCCGCCGGGACCTCGGACCTGCCCGCGGCACGGGAAGCGGCCGTTACCGCGGAATTTTTCGGCAGCCGGGTGGAACTCATCGCCGACGTGGGCGTATCGGGGATCCACCGCCTCTTTTCCCGGCTCCCGGATATCAGGAAGGCCCGGGTGATCGTCGCCGCGGCGGGTATGGAAGGGGCCTTGGCGGGGGTTATCGCGGGGCTGGTTAAGGTTCCGGTGATCGCCCTGCCTACCAGCGTGGGCTACGGCGCTTCCTTTGGGGGGCTTTCCGCGCTGCTGGGGATGCTCACTTCCTGCGCTCCGGGGATATCCGTGGTGAACATTGATAACGGGTTTGGCGCCGGGTACCAGGCCAATCTCATAAACCGCCTGGGATCATCCTGATGGACCGGGAACCGATGACAGACCGGCGGTCCAAGGCCGCCTTTGTGGCGGTGGTGGGCCGGCCTTCGGTGGGGAAATCCACGCTGGTTAACCTTCTCTGCGGAAATAAAGTTGCCATCGTAAGTCCCGTTCCCCAGACCACGCGGAACGCGATCCGGGGCATTATCAACCGCCCCCAGGGGCAGCTTGTTTTTGTGGATACCCCGGGAATGCATGTTTCGGAAAAAAAGCTCAACCAGCGGCTCTTGGATGTAGCGAACCGTTCGGTGGAAGAATCGGAACTGGTCCTCTATGTATTGGACGCTTCCCGGATTCCCGGCGCCGAGGAAGAAGCCATTGCCGGCCGGCTGAGTTCACCCTCCTGTATGGAACGAACCCTGGCGGTGATAAATAAAATGGATGCCCCGGAGGCGGATTTTCAACGGATCCGTAATTTTTTAGACGAAAAGCTGCCCCGTTTAAGTCCCTCCCGGTGTTTTCAGGTTTCGGCCCTTAAAAACACGGGTGTTGAGGCGGTGGTGGAATGTCTTTTTGATATAGCCCCCCCGGGGGAACCCTTTTATCCGGAAGAATATTATACCGACCAGGACGTATCCTTCCGTATTGCCGAAATTATCCGGGAAAAGGCCATCAACCGCCTGCGTCAGGAACTCCCCCATTCCATTTATGTGGAAGTGGCGGATACGGAACTGACCGATGGGGAAAAACGGCTTTGGGTACGGGCTTTTATCCTGACTGAGCGGGAATCCCAAAAAGGCATGGTGGTAGGCAAGGGGGGGGAAGTGATCAAGGCCATAGGCATGGAGGCCCGGAAAGACCTCAACCGGATCTTCGACTGGAAGGTAGATCTGGACCTCCGGGTTAAAACCGCTAAGGACTGGCGGCATAACGATCGCCTCCTCCGGCGTATCATCGACCGCTAGGTACTACTTCATTGATCGTATGGGTTTGCGGGTGCCGGGCCTTCGTTTTTTTGGGTTCGGTATTTTCTATGCCCGATATAGCCCTCAAGGGGGGCATAGTGACTATAGACGCGATGGGATGTCAGTACAGAATAGCCAACCACATAGTCAGTGCGGGAGCCGATTATGTGTTTTCACTGAAGGAAAACCAGGAAACCCTCTCTGACGAGGTAAAAACCTACTTTGAAGGTATTGATTTTGCCCATCCGGACCCCCTCGTGAAGACCGGCAGTACCTTTGAAGTCGATCATGGCCGGCAGGAGCGGCGGAACCACGCGATAACTACACCCGCCCGGCGCCCGGTAAAGGCCGCCCGCCGCTGAGGGCGGCCTTTACGTACGCAGTGTTAACTTTGCTTTCGCATGACAAACCACCCCGGTTTTCTTGCCCTATATGTATAATCGCCGTTTTTGTTTTGTACAAACAAGTATGCGGTTCCGGCGATGGTTTTAATCTCGTATTCCGGCGCGGTAACGCCGTCACCGTCTTCCATTTTTATCAAATTTTTTGTCCATGAATAAGCGGGTGATGTATAACCATTACACGTAAGGACGCCGTTTGCGGCAAATGCTAAACTTTCCAGCCAGCCGCCGTCAAAGTCTTCATCAATATCAGCCGGATCAAACCAGTCAATGATATAGATAAATTCAACCGTGATCCATGTTCCCAACGCCTCGGGATCGTTTTCAAAAGTCATGGTAGGGTTATCCGCAATTATGTATTCCATGCCCCTTTTCGTCGCGGTCGGCGTTATCGTGGATGACGCGGGTATCCAGGGGTGGGATTCCCGGAAAGCGGCTTCGTTAAACGCCGCGATTTCAGCCTGATCGGCGGCGGTTGGAACATAGGGTATTTTCTGGTAATTTGTACACACAAAGGTATTGCCCGAGATCGTATAATCAAGCCGTACGGTATCAAAATAGGGCGTATCAATCGTTACCTGTGCCGCGGTAAATATGAGCTTTTCATTACTATTGCTGATATTGATCCAGGTACCGGCCGGAAAGGCCCCGGCTCCGGTTTCCTGTAACAGCCAGATATCCGGTATATATGTATCTTTTCCGTTGCCCCGGCCCATCGGATTGTAAGCCAGCGCCTTCCCATCCGCGGACT
>JAITKD010000170.1 GCA_031278575.1 Spirochaetaceae bacterium
CATAGATCCCATTCCGCCGGGTAAAAAACCCGGGCGGAACAGCCAAGTTAGCTCCGGTGAAAAGACCGATTCCATAATGTTCTCCCGGGAAGCGGTGGAGAAGGGAGATCTATACCATGCGATTGAACTGGCTGCCGCTGCCCCGGACCTCCGTTTGGATCGTATCGCGGAGCTCAAAGCGAAGATCAATGATCCGTCCTATTTGAATGATACCCTGATTAAAGCCACGGCGGATAAAATCATGGACGCCTTTGGGTTATAGGACAAAATGAGATATAATGGGGCGGAACCGGGGGGTTCCGCTTTTTTTATTTACGAGGGGCGCCGGTTTTTCCGATCCGGAATGAGCCCCTGGAACGAGAGACCGGGGATGTTCCCGGGAACCCCGGTTCGCCGAAACAGCGGCTATAAACGTATCGCAGGGGTTACGGCGGGCTAGTGGAAATCCCCCCAGCGTTTACCGGTTTCCACGCTGACCCTGAGGGGAACCTTGAGGGTAACGGCCCGTTCCATTTCCCGCCGGACCAATGCGGCGGCTTCGGCGGCGCCCTCCTCGGGAACCTCCAGGATAAGCTCGTCGTGGACCTGGAGCAAAAGCCGGGCGGGGCTTTTTTGCGCGGTCAGGGCCTTGTCCAGGTTCAGCATGGCGGTCTTGACGATATCCGCGGCGGAACCCTGGATGGGGGTGTTCACCGCTACCCGTTCCGCGGCGGCCTTTTCGGTTTTGTTCCGGGAGTTGATCCCCTGAATATACCGCCGGCGGCCCAGGATGGTGGAGGCGTACCCGGTTTGTTCGGTTTTTTTGATAAGCTCCTCAATATAGGCGCGGATCCCCCGGTAGGTCTTAAAATAGGTCTCGATAAAGGCCGCGGCGCTGGTCCGGCTTATCCCCAATTCGTTGGAAAGCCTGAAGGCGCTCATGCCGTACATGACCCCAAAGTTGATGGTTTTGGCGATCCGCCGTTCCGCCGGCTTGACCTGGTCTTCGGGGATCCCGAAAATCAAGGCCGCGGTCCGGGCATGAACGTCTTTGCCCCCGGTAAAGGCGGCGATAAGGTTTTCGTCCTCCGAAAGATGGGCCAGGACCACCAGTTCTATCTGGCTGTAGTCCGCGGAGATCAGGACCTGCCCCGGGGCGGCGACAAAGGCTTCCCGGATCCGGCGGCCCTCCTCGTCCCGGATGGGGATGTTCTGGAGGTTCGGCTCCCGGCTGGAAAGGCGGCCCGTAGCGGTACCGGTCTGGACAAAGTGGGTGTGGATCCGGCCACGGGAATCGGCCATATCCGCCAGGGTGTCCACGTAGGTGGACTTGAGCTTCGCCAGGGTCCGGTGGCGGAGGATCAGCTCCGGCACCGGGTCCTCCCGGGCAAGCTCCTCCAGGACCGCCACGTCGGTGGAATAGCCGGTTTTGGTCTTTTTCCCCGGCTTGAGCTTCCGTTCGGTAAAAAGCACCTCCTGGAGCTGTTTGGTGGAGGCCAGGTTGAACTCGCGGCCCACGATTTTATAGGTGTCCCCCTGGATCCGGTCAAGCTCCCGGGAAAGCTCCGCCCCGTAATCCCGCAGGACCTTTCCCTCAACCTTGATCCCCGCACCCTCCATCTCCGCGAGGATAGGGAGAAGGGGCATTTCCAGATCGAGGAAAAGCCCCAGGGAACCGGTCCGTTGCAGCCGTCCCTCCAGAAAGGCTTTCATCCGTAAGGTGAGATCCGCGTCCTCCCCGGAATAACGGACCGCGGTGTCCAGGGGCACCGCGTCAAAGGTACCGCCCTTGGGAACTATGTCGTTGTAGGCCAGGGTGGCCGCCTTGAAGCGGAACGCCGCCAGGGAATCCAGGGAATAGTTGTTACGTTCCGGGTCGTCCACCCAGGCGGCCACCATGGTATCCCAGATCCTGCAGGACCACCGGGGGATACCCCAGCCCCGGGAGACCTTGTAGTCGTATTTTGCGTTATGGGCGGCCACGGTCATGGCCGTATCCGAGAGGAGGGGGGCGATGAGTTCCCGGACTTTTGCCGGATCCAGGAAGGGGCTGCCGCCGCCGTGGGAAGCCAAGGGCACGTAAAAGGCCTCCTTGGGCCGGAGGGCCAGGGATATCCCGATGGGCCGGGCGTTCCAGGCGTCCAGGGAATCGGTCTCAAAATCCAGGGCCAAAAGCCCCTGTTTTTTCGCCGCCCCCAGGATGTTTTCCAGATCGGAAAATTCCAGGACCGCCCGGTAGGTTCCTTCCCCCAGCAGGGCGGGATCAAGGTTCCCTTCCGCTTCCCCGGAGGTTTCGCCGGGGCCCGCCGGGGCCGTTACCGGCAGGGCTTCGCCCTCCGCGGCCTTGGGGTCCAGTTCCAGGGCGATCCGGCGTATCCCCTCCCGGAGGAGGACCCGCGCGCCCGCGCCGCGGTCCAGGTTTTCCACCGAAAGGTCGTCGATACCGGCGATGGGGAGGGGGGCCGTTTCGTTCAGGGTGATGAGGGACTTGGCGAAATAGGCGCTTTCCCGGCCATCGGCCAATTTCTTGCCCACCGCCCCCTCAATGGCGGCAAGGTTTTGGTAGATCCCGTCCAGGGAACCGTAACGGGCCATGAGCTTGACCGCGGTCTTTTCCCCCACCCCCCTGACCCCGGGCACATTGTCGGCGCTGTCCCCGATGAGGGCCAGGAGGTCCAGGACCTTGTCGGGGAGGACCCCCCATTCGGCCTTGACCTCGGCGGGCCCCACCAGCTCGTAGCCCCCCCGGGACGCGCCCCCGCCGGCTTCGGTCCGGACCGCCTTGGCGGGCCTGAGTTCATAGGTCCCCCGGCCCACCAATTGGAGCAGGTCCTTGTCGGAGGAAAGGATATAACACCGCCGGTTTTCCCCCTGGCATCGCCGGGCCAGGGTGGCGATGATGTCGTCCGCCTCGTACCCCTCCGCCCGCAGCACCGGGACCCCCAGGGCCCTGAGGGTCTCTTCCACCAGGGGGACCTGGGCGTGGAGGTCCTCCGGGGCCTTCTGCCGGGTGGCCTTGTACTCGGGGTATTGCCTATGCCGGAAGGTGAGCGCCGGGGAATCAAAGACCACCCCCAGCCGGAGGGGTCTTGGGGGCTTTTCCGCCTCGTCCACCCCCGGAGCCCCTTCGTCCAACAGGTTTATCAGGGTCCGGGCAAACCCAAAAAGGGCGGAGACGTTTTTCCCCGCGGAGTTCCGGAGGGGCCGGGACATAAAGGCAAAATAAGACCGGTATATGAGCCCATAGGCGTCAATAAGATAGAGAGGAGCCAAAGATTCGGCTTTTTTTCGCGATTCCGGCATGGAAGACACCCCTTGGCGGACCGGCTTTTCCTCCCGGTTAACCGCTGATATCCAGAAAAGAGGGAACGCCCGAATCCGCGTGTATTGAAGGCCGTCCGATAAAGGGATTCCCCTGCAAACTTTTTATTTCGGAACGGATCTGGGTCATCCTGGTGGAGAGGAGTTCCCTGTTGCGTTTCATCCGTATCACCGCCTCGGTTTTAAGCCCCTCCACCACGGATTTTAGTTCCGGTACCTCCCGGGCATCTTCTTTGGGGAAGGCCGACCGGTACATATGGTCCAGGGGATCGATCACCTTCTGGATGGAAAAAATATCCCCCAGGATCTTCTCTTCCAGGTCCACATGAGAGAGAAGCTGCTCGGTATTACCCTGTTCTATCACATTTTTTTGGGTGTCCAGAACCTCCAGGTATCGCCTGAACCGGTTCCGCTGTTCCAAAAGCAGATCCCGAAACCGTTTAAGCACCGCCACCCGTTGGTTCATTTCTTCCGGAGAAATCGCCGGCTCCGTTATCTCCCGGTTATGGTTCATCCCCATCTTCTTAACCGGCAATGTTGATACCCGCCGAAGGCCGGCTTGCCCCTTCGGAGTTGTTTTTGGCGATAACTTCGACCCAGGTATTCCGCAGATCCTTTATCATGGAACGGACATTGTCGATCCGTTTAACGTCCTGGGCGATATTGGCCTCCAAAAGCTCCTGGTTAAACCAAGTATACAGGGCAAAAAGGTTTTTGGCAATATCCCCCCCCTGTTCAAAATCCAGGGAAACCATCAATTCGGTAATAATTTCCTGGGTTTTTACCACCGCTTTTCCGATCCCTTCAATTCTGGCGGGATCCTTTTTCCCCGCGGCATTGAGGGTAAGCAGTTCCATACCGTGATCAAGCTGCTTTATCGCCCCATCATACAGCATGATGATAAGCTGCCCCTGACTCGCGGTTTTTATCCTGGTCTCCCGGTAAGCGGATAATGCGTTGGTATATGCCATAATGATCCTCTCTATAATATACCGATAAATCAATACCCGGAGCCCGCCTATCGAATTTTTAAAAAAATAAATTTATCCCCTGGGCTTTAGGTATTCTCTTTACTTATCGGTATCCCTAAGATTATCTTAAGAAAATTTTTAAAAAAAATCTATAATAATAGAACTATAACAAAACTTTTGTTTTTTTGCAGTACCGCCTTGGATATGGATTTGAATTTGCGATGCGGCAATGCGTGTTGATTTTTCCCCCAAGAAGGTTTAAAATTTCCCTGTCGAGATTTTCCCAAAACTTCAGTTTTGGAAAAGGTTCTGTTATCATGGTGTTTGTTCATAAACCTAAACCAAAAGGAGCAGCGATTATGCACGAAGATCACCATCACCACGGACATGAATCACCGGACCAGGGTTCCCATGACCATGAACACGCCCATAACGACCCGTACCCCCATAGTCATTCCCACCCCCATACCCACGGGCCGGTGGACATCGCCCGGATAAAGACCCTGCTGGGTTATATGCTGGAGCATAACCGGGAGCATACCGGGGAACTGGGTTCCCTGGCCCACGAGCTTCGTCACGCCGGCCTTGACGGGGCCGCGGATACCCTCGACGGCGGGGTTAAGGACTTTGACCGGGGTAATGAAAAACTCGCGGAAGCCCTGGAGCTTATCCGGGGGGAGAACCCCTGATGTGCCTTTCCACGGTATACGAACTGGGCGCGGCCGGGGTTAAACGGGTCCTCTGCGAATACACCAGCGCTATCGCGGTCGCCGGGGATACCGTTACCCTGACCGACCTTATGGGTAAGGAACTTTGTGTTACCGGTACCCTGCAAAGCGTGGATCTGGTAAAAAACACGATCATCATCCGTCCCAAGGAAGAAAAAACGCCGGGGGCCTTCCATGAAATACGAAATGATCCGGGAAATCTTTAATTCCTGCGGGAACAGCCGGATGCGGGATGTGGATATTCGGGAAATCGAAACCGCCGATGTGGATTCCGTGGTCAAGGCATTCCTTTCCGGCAAAGAGGCGCGCTGTAAAAAAACGGTACTACCCAAGGGGCGTCTTATTTTCGATATAGAATCCGGCGGCTTCATCCAGCGCGTCTCCTTTACCCCCAGCCGCCTTAACGAGGAATGAGGCGCGGAGGTAAGCCCTTCAGCCCCGCTCAGTTTCCCCCTCCTGGCCGGTTTCATGGCGCCGGTTGAATTCCTCCTAAAAATTCTTTACTATATATAAAAACGGAGTATGCGGTGGGCGTAAACCGCAAATATAAAGACAGCCTATTCTCCTGGTCGTCCTGATCGAACGCCGGTCCACGGTGAACGAATATGCTTTTGACTGAATGGAATTGGGATGACGCCCTTGCCGTTCAGCGGGAGGAGGGCCTGGAGGAAGGCATGGCAAAGGGCCGGCAGGAGGCTGCTGCCGAATATGCGGAACAGATCCGGCAAATTCAGGAACAAATTCGACGGTTGGAGGAGGAAAACCGCCGGCTGCGGGGGGGGTATAACATAATTTGAGGGGCGCGTTGGGGGGTAAACCGCCCCGGTTTTTGCCGCCTCCTTTCCGTGTCCCCTTGATATTCCGTCTCTAAAAATACATACTGATAATATGGATATCGGGGAAGTCATCTACACTTCAAGCCGGCTTTTTTTTGGGGCACTGGCCGCTTTTTTTGCCATTGTACTCTGGTCAAAAACCAGGGATACGGCCTGGATGCTCATGGTGATTGGAACCATCGCCCTTTATGTGGAAATTGTATATTCGATCCTGAACCTCTTTGGCATCGCCGAAGAAACCGGAATAATTATAGGTTCCATGCCCTTAGTGTCGCTGATCCTCCCCAATCTGCCGATTATTTTTTTTATCCTTGCTTTTATGGTAATGGTCATCCGGAAGTTACGCCGGTATTAGGACCGTACAAAAAAGAACCCCGGTAACAATCAGCGGGGAAGTACTATTTTGGAGGAGCCTATGAAGGCGCTTGTTTTTGGTATTCTGATCCTTATCGCGGCGGCGTTTGTGGTTTTACCCGCAGGCATGGATTGGTGGGAGGATGTTTTATCGTTTTTAAAGGGGGCGTCGCCGGTCATCGCCCTGTTTATCGGCTTGGTTTCGGTCTTTATCGGTATAGCGGATATCAAGGATCGGGTGGAGGCGAAAAAAGAAAAAGCCGCCGAAAAAAAATCCGTATCAATAAGCTAATTGATTTTTATGGAAAGAACCTTTGTTATGTTGAAGCCCGGAGTTCTCCAGCGCCGTATCGTTGGGGAGGTGTTACGCCGCTTTGAACGGAAGGGGCTCAAAATTATCGCCCTCCGCCTTTTGCTTTTGGATCGGGCCACGGCAGAGGCCCATTACCGGGAGCATCAGGGGAAGGACTTTTACGAAAAACTCCTGGAATACACCCTTTCGGGCCCGGTGATCGCCCTGATTCTGGAAGGGGAAGACGCTGTTTCCCTGGTACGGCGCATGGCAGGGCCCACCGACATCCGGGAAGCCCCGCCGGGAACCATCCGGGGGGATTACGCCTGCCGGACCAGGCTCAATATTGTCCACGCCTCCGATTCTCCTGCCAGCGCGGAACGGGAGACCGCCCTGTTTTTTAAGCCCCGGGATATGGTGGAGTGGAAGGATGAAAATTCCCCCTGGTTTTAAACGGGGAACGGCAAATTTATTAAGGAAGGGCATTTTGAACACCCAGGATACAACCGGAACCTTACCCCAATGGAGCCTTACCGCCATTTATCCCTCCTTTGATTCCCCCCAATACCGGAGGGATGCGGCGGGCTTAAAGGAAAAACTCCGCCTCCTCCTGGACCGCCTGGGATCTCCCTTCCCCGCCGGGGTTTCCGCCCCGGAGCTGCTTTCCCTGATCCGCGCCTACGATGAAGCGGGGGATGCGGCGGAAAATCTCAAGGCCTATGCGGAGGCCCTTTATACCGCCGATACCCGGAACGGACGGGCCCTGGCGGAAATTAACGCCCTGGAGACCGCCGCCCTGCCCCTGGGCAGGGCGGCGGTACTTTTCCGGATCCGCCTGGCGGAACAAAAGGACCGGATCCGGGAGCTGCTTGAGGGTGAGTTACTGCCCTACCGTTATGTTATAACCCGGCTTCTGGAAGGGGCCGCCTATCAGATGACCCCGGACATGGAGGATTTGGCCCTGGACCTCTCCCGGTCCGGGGGCGCTGCCTGGGGCAGGCTGCAGGAGGCGATCTCCTCCACCGCCTCGGGGGTCTGGGACGCCGCCGCGGGGCAGCGGAAACCCGTCACCGCCCTGCGGAACCTGGCCCACAGCCCCGACCGTTCCCTGCGGGAACGGGCCTATAGTGCGGAACTGGCCGCCTGGAAGGAACAGGAAATCCCCCTGGCCGCGGCCCTCAACGGGGTGAAGGGGACCTCCCTCACCCTGGATAAGCGGCGGGGCTGGCGGAGCCTGTTGCAAAAATCAGCCTTTCAATCCCGGTTGAGCGAAAAAACCCTCAATATGTTGATCGCTGCCCTGGAAAGTTCCCTGCCCCTGTTCCGCCGTTACCTCAAGGCCAAGGCGTCCCTCCTGGGGGTAAAGGCCTGCGCCTTTTACGACCTCTTTGCCCCGGTAAACCCGCCGGGAACCGCGGATCGCCGGTGGACCTGGGAAGAAGCGGCGGAATTGGTCGTCCGGGGCTTTGGGGCCTTTGACGGGGAGATGGGCGCCTTTGCCCGCCGGGCCTTTGACGGCGCCTGGATAGACCCCCAGAGCCGGGAAGGGAAGGTGGGGGGCGCCTATTGCGCGGGTTTTCCCCTGGCCGGGGAGTCCCGAATCCTCTGCAACTTTGAGGGATCCTTTGACTCGGTAACCACCCTGGCCCATGAACTGGGCCACGCCTGGCATCACGAGGTCCTCCGGGGGATGCCCCGGAGCCTTTCGGTCTACCCCATGACCCTGGCGGAAACCGCCAGCGTCTTCGCCGAGACCATTGTTTTTGAGGGGGCCCTGGAAAAAGCGGGCCCCGGCGAGCTGCCGGGACTCCTGGAGGGCAAACTCAAGGACAGCTGCCAGGTTATCGTGGACATCCTCTCCCGGTTTTATTTTGAGCAGGCCCTTTTTGAACGCCGGGACCGGGGGGAACTCCCGCCGGAAGAACTCTGCGCCCTGATGATCGAAGCCCAGAAAAAAACCTACGGGGAGGGTCTGGACGCGGATCTGCTCCACCCGTATATGTGGGCGGTAAAAAGCCACTATTACCTCCCCTCCCTGGCCTTTTATAATTACCCCTATGCCTTCGGCCTCCTCTTTTCCCTGGGGCTCTACACCCGGGCCCGGGAAGAAGGGCCCGCCTTCGCCGCCGCCTACCGGGACCTGCTCCGCCTTACCGGCCGGGCCTCCGTGGAAGAGGCCGCCCAATCCGCCGGGTTCAGTCTGGAAACAGCGGCCTTCTGGCGGTTGGGCCTGGACCTGATCGAAAAACGGGTGGAAGCCTTTGAAAAAATCGGGGAGAAAAACCATGGGCGGTAAAATTACGATCATCGGCTCCGGCGCCTGGGGAACGGCCGTGGCCAAGGTTCTGGCGGAAAAGGAACAAGAGGTCATCCTCTGGTGCCGGGAAGAAACCACCGCCGCGGAAATAAACGACCGGCGCCGGAACACCCGGTTTTTACCCGGAGTGGAACTCCCCCCCAATCTGCGGGGGGTCACGGATATTATCCGGGCCGCGGAGGGGGCGGAATTCCTCATCCTGGCCTCCCCTTCCCTCTACCTCCTGGATACGGTAAAAAAGATCCTGCCGGTTTCTTCTATCCGGGAGGGGGAAACCGCCGTTGCGGTTATTACCAAGGGGTTCCTCCCCTCCCCCAAGGGCCCCCGGCTCATCCTGGAGACCCTGGAGGATTACCTGCCCGGTTTTTACCGTCAGTCCCTGGTGTATATCGCCGGTCCGAGCCATGCCGAGGAGGTTTCCCGGGGCAAGATCACCGGCCTTATCGCGGCCAGCGAAAATCCCAAAAATTCCATCCGTTTCCGGGATCTCCTCAAGACCGGCCGGCTTTTGGTGTTCTCCTCCTTTGATGTCCGGGGGGTTCAGGTGGCGGCGGCGGCAAAAAACGTCATCGCCATAGCCTTCGGCATACTGGACGCCATCAAAACCGCCTCCCCGCCCGCCCATCCCCTGGGGGATATGTTCGGGGACGGGACCGAATCCCTGCTCCTCGCCGCGGGGCTCAATGAAATACAGACCCTGGGCCGGGCCATGGGGGCCACCCACCCGGAAACCTTTACGTCTATCTCCGGGGTCGGGGACCTGGACGTTACCTGCCGTTCCGTTTTTGGCCGGAACCGCCGTTTCGGCAGGGAAATTATCGAAAAAAACATCCTGGAACCCTTTTCCTGCCTGGACGAACTCCTGGACCGGATTGGGGAAATCGGGTATTTGCCCGAAGGGGTGGCGGCGGCAAAATACGTTAAAATCCTTTCGGAAAAATATAAACTCAAGATGCCCATATCCCTGGGGCTTTATCACATATTAAACCGGGAAACAGAACCCGCTGAATTTCTAAAGGAATTTTTACAAGATCTGGGCTGATCAACAGCCGCATTGTCCGGTTGTCCGACCGTCCGGCAGCCTAAAATCGATCCCTAAGGAGCGTATGTTGTATGTTAGATAAACTCACCCAGAAGGTATCCGGCGCCCTCCGTTTTATCTCCGGCAAATCGGCGATTACCGAAAAAAACATCGGCGACGCGGTGGAGGCCATTAAAATGGCCCTCCTGGAGGCGGACGTAAACCTCCGGGTGGTCCGCCGTTTTGTCAACGCCACCATAGAAGAGGCCCGGGGGGAAAAGGTACTCCGGTCGGTGGATCCGGGGCAGCAGTTCGTCAAAATAGTCCACGATAAATTGGTCTCCTTTTTGGGGGATACCCGGCAGGATCTCCGGCTCAAGGGGCCCGACGCCCTCTCCTGTATCCTCATGTTGGGGCTCCAGGGTTCGGGAAAAACCACCAGCTCCGCCAAACTCGCCCTGCTGCTGAAAAAAGAGGGCCGGAGACCCCTCCTCGTGGCCTGCGACCTGATCCGTCCCGCGGCAGTGGAACAGCTTACCGTCCTGGGCGGCCAGATCGGGGTCCCCGTATATAAAGAAGCGGGAGCCCGTGATCCGGTGAAGGTCTACCGGGGAGGGGTCAACTGGGCGCAAAAAAACCTGATCGACACCCTGATCATCGATACCACCGGCCGGCTTCAGATAGACGAACCCATGATGGAGGAACTCTCCCGGCTGAAAAAGGCCGCCGCCCCGGACGAACTCCTCCTGGTGGCGGATTCCATGACCGGTCAGTCCGCGGTGGACATCGCCAAGGCCTTTGACGAAAAAATCGGCCTCTCCGGGGTGATCCTGACCAAATTCGACTCCGACGCCCGGGGCGGGGCCGCCTTGTCCCTGAAAACCGTTACGGGCAAACCCCTTAAATTTGTGGGGACGGGGGAAAAACCCGAAGACCTGGAACCCTTCTACCCCGACCGCATCGCCGGCCGTATCCTGGGCATGGGGGACGTGGTCAGCCTGGTGGAAAAAGCCCAGGAGGTAATCGATCAAAAGGAAGCCCTGGCCCTGCAAAAAAAGATGGAAAAGGAGACCTTTACCCTGGAGGACTGGCTTGAACAGCTCCGGTCGGTTAAAAAAATGGGCTCCCTCCAATCCCTGCTGGAACTGATCCCCGGCATGGCCGGCCAGGTAAACGAAGCGGACATCAACCAGGGAGAACTCAAAACCCAGGAGGTGATCCTCTGCTCCATGACCAGGAAGGAACGGGCCAACCACCTGATTATCGGCCCTTCCCGGCGTACCCGTATCGCCCGGGGGTCGGGCACCTCCGTGGCCGAGGTGGCCCGGCTCCTCAAAAAATTTGAAAAAATGAAAACCATGATGAAAAAAATGTCCAAATTCAACAAAAACCCCCAGGCGGCCCAGGCTATGATGTCCCGGATGCAGGGCGGGTTCCGGTAAGCGCAAGACGGACACGGGCGGATTGGGCGTTTCAGATTGAAAAACCGGCCGATGGGGATGTTCCCGGCGCTAAAAAATAGTCTTGGCGCCGGATACCCCCATGCGATTTAAACCGGCTCACTAGATGGTGATTTTCCGGTTCCGGGCGCTTATTTCCCAGTAATTAACAAGCCTGCGGTCCCGAACCACGTAGCCCCCCGGATAAAGGGCGGTGGTGGGACAGATGTGGGTGGGAATGACCTGAAGGATCGTTCCCAGGGGCGGGCAATTACCCCCGGTCATACGGAAAACCCAATGTTCCTCGCTGTGGGCTTCGGGGCGGGCCTCCGGCAGATCCGTGATAACGCCCCGTTCCCCTTCCTGATCTGAGGCGATGGCCTTGTAACCCAGATCCAGGGTGAAAAGGTCCTCCCGGGGCCGGCTTATTACCCTGGTCAGGATCGCGGCGCCGGGGGTGAAGCTGAGGTCCCGGTATTTGGAATCATAGCCGTGGTCTTGGATAAAGAAAGTCCCCGGTGAGAGAAAAACGTCCCGGTTCCGGGCATGGAAGGGGAAGGTGGGAGTGCCCCCCATTACCATAACGGGGAGCTTCCTGCCTTCAGCCTCCACGGCCTCCCGGGCCGCCATGAGCTTTTGCGTTTCCTCCGCCACCGCCCGTTCCCGCTCTCCGCTGTCTTTGATGCCCAGATTGCCGTCATAACAGTGAAAACCCATAAGGTTCAGGCCCGGTATCTTCCCTGCCCGGAGGCAAAAATCCTTGAGTAAACCGCCTTCCAGGGCAACGCCCGTGCGGTTCATGCCGGGGTTTACGTCAACGAGGAAGGGAACGGCGGGGCCCGCGGCTCCGGCGGCCGCTCCCAACAGGGAAAGCGGTTCCGTATCGTCGCCTGCGGCCCAAAAAACCGAAGCGGTATACCGTTGCCGGAGCTCAATGAAACGCCTGATTGCGGGGCCGATCAGCGGATAGGCGATAAGGATATGGGAGGCGCCGCATTGGGCGCACATTTCGGCTTCGGCGATGGTGGCGCATTTGAACCGTTTGATCCCCTGGGCAAGGAGGAGCCGGACCACGGCGGCGGCCTTGTAGGTTTTCACATGGGGCCACATCCGGTCAGTCCCTCCGGCTATGGTTATGGCTTTTTGAATGTTTTCTTCGATAATGTCTTCGTAGAAGATCAACGCCGGAGAATCCAGTTCTTCCTCACCGGCAAAGTGATAATCAAGGGGCGGCCGCTTCATTTTTCTACTTCAACGAGGAGCTCAATTTCCACCGGGATATTGCCGGGCAGGGCGTTCATCCCCACGGCGGAACGGGCGCAGCAGCCCCGATCTTCCCCGAAAATATCCACCAGAAGCTGGCTGCCGCCGTTCGCTACCAGGGGATGATCGTAAAAAGTTGCGGTACCCGCCACAAAGCACAACATTTTTACGATCCGCTTTACCTTATTCAGATCTCCGATTTTGAATTTCAAATTGGCCAGGAGGTTGAGAATACAATACCGGGCGGCCTCCTGCCCCTGCTCAACGGTGAATTCGGCCCCCAGTTTACCGGTAAACCGCTGATCGCCATTGAAAACAGGGCCGCAGCCCGAAAGATAATAGAAACCCTCCCCAAATTCCTTAACCGGTTCATAGACGCCTCCCTTGGGGGGGGGATTCGGCATGGCAAGTCCGTATCTTGCCAAGGTATTTTCCAGATTCAGCATATTATTCCGCCTAAAAAAAATTAGTATATGAGGTTGTTTCAAAACTCGCTCGGGTTTTGAACCGGCCCATATAAAATAAGAATAATTTGGATTTCTTATTTTGTAAATAAACTTGTGAAAAAAAATGAGCCGGTATATGATGGGCGCATGAAATCAATCCAGGAACAGCGGGATCTATTCAATAAGATTATGACCCTTTTGGAACGGCATCTGGGACCAAAGTGCGAGGTGGTACTTCACGATTTAACCCAGGATTACGGCAGTACCATTGTGGATATACGGCACGGATATATCACGAACCGTAAAATCGGCGACGCGGGGAGTAATCTGGGCCTGGAAGTGCTTCGGGGTACCGCGCATGACGGGGATCAGTTCAATTACATCACCTATACGCGGGATAATAAGATACTCCGTTCCTCGTCGATTTACTTCCGGGGGGAAGACCATCAGGTTGTCGGGGCCCTCTGCGTCAATCTTGACATTACCCAGAGCCTTCAATGTGAAGAATTTCTCCATCAGTTCAACCAGTTTCCCCCGGATATGGCGAAAAAAGGCTCCGGTTCCCCGGAACATGGGGACGGGACAGGAAATGCGCCGCCGGTTAAGGAAGTCTTTGTTAATTCGGTCCGGGAACTGCTGGATTATCTCATCGGCGAGGCCCACGCCCAGACGGGTAAAGCGGTTTCCCGGATGCAGCGGGCGGATAAACTTAAATTTATACATTTTCTGGATCAAAAAGGCGCTTTTCTGGTTACCCGCTCAGGAGACGCGGTTTGCGATTTCTTGAGGATTAGT
>JAITKD010000224.1 GCA_031278575.1 Spirochaetaceae bacterium
GGATATTCTTTCCTTCTGCAAACTGACGGAAGGCCCGGATCTTGTCCGGTATGTCCACCATGACGCGGACAAGGCCAAAATCGCCGCCCTGGCCCCGGTGGTTACCGCGGCGGCCCGGACAGGGGACCCCCTAGCCCTGGACAGTCTCCATACCGGCGCGGCGGAACTTGCCCTGCTGGTAAGAAGCGTCCTGGCCCGGTCGCCCTGGATCACCCGCCGGGAACTGGTTCTGGCGGGGGGCGTCATGGAGCATGATGAAATACTGGGGGGGAAACTGCGGGCCATTCTGGCGGAGGAATTTCCCGGCCTGACGCTCCAGGAGCCCCAGGGAACCGCCCTGGAGGGGGCCTGCATCCTGGCCCGGGAGCAGGCCGGCGTTTAAAGCCGCCCTCATATTTACGCAATTAAGACTTATCCGGGAATAAGACCAGGACAAGATTTTGCCAAATAATTACGGTGTGCCGTATGCCCCCGCCTTTCCGTGCCGACGGTACGTTCGCCATCATCCGCGTTTTGCCGTTCCCGGCCCCCGTATCTCATCACCGCGCGACAGGCATTCCTGCCGCATCCGCCTGAAAAGACCGGATAAGTTTGTATTTCTTTTCTTTATCCCTTATAATTGTATTATCGGTATGTTTAGTCTCATGAAGATACCCAGGAGTAAGTTCGAGGTAAGCGCGAGCCGAAGGTTCGCCGGGAGATGGAATCCGCCTTCCGGGGCGCCATGCGAAAAGTTGTAAAAATTGTTCGAGAATCAGTGTTTTGGGGATTATATTTGTCCGGACGGAGCCTTATATGAAAGTTGAGATTTTTACTTTTTGTGATTTTGCCCAAGAAAACAGCGGCAAACTTACTATTGTTGGGACCTTTGATACGATTGTTTCTAAGAATTTCCCCTGTATTCATCCCCAATTATCGGTGGTTCTCCGGCTGCGTTTTGATATATGGGAATTTTCCAATCATACGTTTAGGATTGAAACCAGGGATTTAAACGGGGAATTAAACATGGAAACCATATCGGGTACGGTGGAGGTTAAGGGGGTGGGAAACGCCACCGCCGTCTCCCACTTGGTTTTTTCCATTTCCAATCTGCAATTCAAAAGCAGCGGGATGGTTAATTTTGTGTTGTATGTGGACGATAGGGAACTTACCTCAATACCCCTCTATATCAGGAAAAGCTAATTTCCGGCTATACCCGGGCGCTGCGGTTTAACAGGACGAGGTCCGCCAGGACCAGGGCGGTCATGGCCTCCACCACCGGTATGGCCCGGGGGACAATACAGACATCGTGGCGCCCCCGGATAACCAGGTCCCGAACCGTACCCTGCCGGTCAAGGGTCCGCTGTTTTTTTGATATGGAAGGAACCGGCTTAAAGGCCGTCCGGAATTCCAGGGGGGAACCGGTGGATATCCCCCCCAGGACCCCCCCGGCATGGTTGGTCTTAAAATCCAGGGCCGGTACCCCCGGGGGAAGGCCGCTCCGGGCGGCCCGGGGGGGGGCGGGTTCGTCGTTATTGTCCGACCCCCGGCCAAAAGCGGCGGTAAAACCGCTTCCCAATTCCACCCCCTTGACCGCCCCGATGGAGACCATCGCCCCGGCGATCCGGGCGTCGAGCTTGCCGAAAACCGGATCCCCGAGTCCCGGCGGCAGGCCCGTAACCATACAGGTTATCACCCCTCCGGCGCTGTCCCCCTGGTTTCTTAGGTTTTCTATTTTTTCCAGGATCCTTTCGGCGGTTTCCCGGTGAGGCACCCCCAGGGGGTTCCCCGCCGCTTCCGCATAATCAAAACCGGGATCCCCCGGACCCGGCGCCTGGATCCCCGCGGCGGCGGAGGTCCAGGCCCGGATGAGGATGCCTTCTTCGGCAAGGAATGCCTTGGCCGCCGCCCCCGCCGCCACCCGCCCCACCGTTTCCCGGCCGGAGCTTCTCCCGCCCCCCCGGTGGTCCCGGATGCCGTATTTGGCCTCCCAGGGCCAGTCCGCGTGGCCCGGCCGGTACAGGTCCTTGAGTTCATCGTAATCCCCGGAACGGTGATCTTTGTTCCGCACCAGGATGGCGATGGGGGTTCCCAGGGTTTTCCCCTCAAATACTCCGGAGAGGATTTCCGGCTCATCCGCCTCGGCCCGGCCGGAAGCGGCCCCCAGGCCCTGGGGACCTCCTCCGGGCCGGCGGCGGCGCAGTTCCCGGGCAATGTCCTCCGTTTTCAGGCTTACCCCCGCGGGACAGCCGTCCACCAGGACGCCGCAGCCGGGTCCGTGGGATTCCCCAAAGGTAGTGATGGTAAAAAGGGTCCCAAAACTGTTTCCGCCCATGATAATCTTCTAGCGTCCCAGGGCTTCCACTTCCGCCAGGGAAGGGGGGTCCGCCCCATGCCGGGAACAGACCAGGGACGCCGCCTTGTTGGCAAAAAACAGGGCCTCATAAAGTTCCTTTTTCGTAAAGGAGCGGAGCCCTTCCCGGGACATTTTTCCCTTCCGCTCCAGCCAGGAGAGGAAGGCCCCATGAAAGGTATCCCCGGCGCCTATGGTATCCGCCACAGGCAGATCCACCACCGGGGCGCTGACATCCAGGACCGTCCCGCCCTCCTCCAGGAGCAGCGCCCGGGCCCCTCCGGCGCCCATGGTGGTAAGTACCATCCGGGGGCCCATGGCAAGGATCTTCTCCAGGGATTTTTCCTGACCCAGGCCGGGATAAATAAAATCAAAATCCGCCTTGGAGATTTTTGCGATGGTTGAAGCCGCCACCCAGCGTTCAAAACGTTTTACATAAGCATCCCGGTCCCGGATCATAAAGGGCCGTATATTGGGATCCAGGGAAATAACCGGCCCCTGGGGGGCGCTTTCCCGGAAGATCAGGGTTTCTATGGCGGAAGCGACCGGTTCCATGGTCATGGAAATGGAACCAAAAAGGATACAGCGGATCTCCGGGGGCAGGGCGGGGGGCAGATCCCCGGGGTTCAGGGATGAATCCGCGCTTCCCTGGGTATAAAAAATATAGGCCGGTTCCTTGCCCGGCTCAAGTCTAACAAAAGCCAGGGTGGAATTCTCCCCGGAACGGATGATCAAATCGGTACCCACGGCGTCTTGGGAAAGCCGGCGGACCAACATTTCCCCAAAAAAATCCGTGGAAAGCCTGCCCAAAAACCGGACCGGCGTACCCAGCCTGCCGATGGCCACCGCGGTATTGTAGGGACTTCCCCCGGGACGGGGAATAAATCCATCCTCACCGCCGGACGGGGCGGGAATCATATCAATCAGGGCTTCTCCGCAGCATAAAATCATAAAAAACTCCTTGGATTGGGGCTAAACAATCCCCCGGAACCGAAAGTCCGCGCTAACCAAGTCCGGGATTAACTCAATCATAAGGGAACCCAGCCAGGGTTTCCGGAGGTTCCCATAACACCAAGAATGAAAAAAACGAATAAACCGGCCCACTATTCCATTTTAAACTTGGATACTTCCGCCGCCAGGGCATTGATGTGTTCTTTATTCTGGGAACTGATTTCGTTTACCCGGAATACCGCCGCGTTAATCTGTTCAGTTTCGGCGGTTATATCATGTATCCCCCTGGATATCTCCTGGGTTACCAGTTCCAGGTTTTTACTTTCTTTAATAACCCGCTCACTACGTTCCATCATTACCGTGGAACTTTGTTTTACATTTTGGGTAAGCGCATTAAGATTTCTAATGGCATCCAAGATTTGTTTACCCCCCAGACCCTGTTCCTCCATGGAGGAGCGGATACTGGCCTCCTGTACCGACACGGTTTGTACCGAACTATCAATAAGCTCGAACTTCTCCAAAACGATATTGGTGGACTTGGTTATCTTGTCTATAGATTCCTTTATCTTTTTAAGTACGCCGCTGATAATTTTTGATTGATCACTTGAACTTTCCGCAAGTTTCCGGATTTCATCGGCTACTACCGCAAAGCCTTTTCCTGCCCCCCCGGCATGGGAAGCTTCAATAGCGGCGTTCATGGCCAGCAGGTTGGTCTGGCTGGCTATGGTCTGCATTACCCCATTGATCTGCAGAAGCCCCTCGGATTCCCGGGCAATTTCCTGAATGTCCGCGGACACCGTTTGAAGGCTTGTCCGGCCCTCTTCCGATGAGACCGTAAGGCGGTTCACATTATCCGTATTTTTTACCAGCGTTTGGGTAACCGATTGGATATTGGCAAACAGTTCTTCTATGGCGCCGGAAGCTTGAGTTACGCTTTCGATCTGCATCTCCACGTTGGTACTCATCCGATCGATATTATGGGTTACCTGTTCCATAGCAGCGGTAGTTTCCTCGACCGAGGCGCTTTGATCGATGGCCTGATTTTTAAAATTTTGGATGTTGGCGGTAATCTCCTGAAGCGCCTCGGCGGTTTGGGACATATTTTCCGCCAGTTCCGAACCAATATAAAAAAGTTTATTGGTGCGTTCTTTTATGGCCGCCACGGCATGACGTATTTTTTCCAGGGTCTGATTAACGTAATCCGCCATGATCCCTATTTCGTCCATCTTGCCCGTATTGATCCGGGTCGTAAGATCCCCATCCCCTTCGGATATTTCCCTGAGAATACGGCTTACCTGGGTAAGACGGTTGAAAGCCCTCCGCAAAAACAACAGGAATAATCCCAGGCCGGCAAGCACAAACACAACACTCATCACGATCCGTTTGATAGTATGACTTTGCAGGGTAATAATAAGCGCTCCCGCGTCAAAATCCACCCCGGCAATCCCCACCATATCCCCCCGGGAATTGAGAATAGGGGTATAAACGGAGAACAGCCAGCCCCATTCACCCTGGTCCACAAAACCGCTATACTGGGATTGTTTGGTTTCCCAGGTTTTCCGAAACGCGGAATCATAATCAGCGATGTCTTCTTCGGACCCCAGGGGAGAAAAAATTTCCGCATCCTCCGGAGGGGCGCTGCCGTCGATAATAAAACGGTAGATATCACCCGACATTGGGGCCATGGTATAAAGATAACGGGCAGCGGTGTTGCTTTTCAGTTCCAACAGCCGCCTCCGGGTTGTCTCGTAGAAGGGATCTTCTTTATCCAGGGTGTTACAGAGTCTCGCAAACTGATCCCCGTCCACAAGTTTGGCGGCCTGTTCAACAATCACCATCCCCTGGTGAGAAAATATGTTGGAAGCTACGGCAACATTTTCCTTGATGGTCATAATCGTAATCACGGTTATGACGACAACCTCAAAGATAAAAAAAAACAAGACGAGTTTGGCTTTAAGGGACATGATTTTTCTCATTTTTGCCGCTGCCTTGATCAGAAAAATTTTAGGAATAAAAGGAACCTCTGGAAACCCAACCGGGGTTTCCAAAGGTTCCCTTATTATAAAACCAACTCCATCGCGTTATGTCAAGAGAGCGGATATAAAAACCGGATTTTTAAATTCTCCAACGAAGAATCCGGGACTTGCCCCAAGCGCTTCATTGCCGAACAAATCTTGTAATTTCTCGTTAACCAAACGCTATTGACGCGCCTCCGCGGAGCAGCGCATGGACCTTCGGTGGTGAACCTTCGGTGGTGAACCTTCGGTTCAATGGGGTATTAAACCGGAAAAAACAGGGAGCTGTTCCAAAACATCAGTTTTGGAACAGCTTGGATTAGCGGAAAACCCGGACTATGCGTTAATCCTCAACTTTAAATTTCGAGACTTCCTTTACCAGGACGTTGATGTTTTCCTTGTTCTGCCCGCTGATGGAATTCACCCGGTCAACCGCCACGTTGATCTCATCCGCCCCGGTAGCCATCTCGTTCATCCCGTTGCTTATCTCCTGGGTTACTATTTCCAGGTTTTTGCTTTCCTCTATTACCTGCCGGCTCCCCTCAAGCATCTCCTCGGAACTGCCTTTGACCATCTGGGTAACCTCGTTTAACTGCCCGATAGCTTCCAGGATCTGTTTGCTCCCCGCGCTTTGTTCTTCCATGGCGTTCCGGATATTTTCTTCCTGATCCGATACGGTCCTGACCCCGATGTCTATGGCTTCAAATTTGTTAAGAACGCTGTTAGTGGATTTGGTTATCTTGTCGATAGAATCTTTGATCTTTTTGAGTACCGTGCTGATGGTCTTGGACTGTTCCCCGGAATTCTCCGCCAGTTTTCGGATCTCATCGGCCACCACGGCGAAGCCCTTCCCCGCTTCTCCGGCGTGGGCAGCCTCAATCGCCGCGTTCATGGATAAGAGGTTGGTCTGGCTGGCGATATTTTCCATCACCGCGTTGATCTCCAAAAGCCCCTCGGACTCCCGGGCGATCTCCTGGATGTCCGAGGCCACTTCCTGAAGCCCCGATCGCCCCACTTCGGAGGCATCTATCAGTTCATGGACATTGCCGGCGTTTTTAACCAGCGTTTGGGTAACCGATTGGATATTGGCAAGCATTTCCTCAATAGCCGAGGAGGACTGGGCGACACTGTTGCTTTGACGGTCCACATGGTTCTTGAGTTTATCGATGTTGATGGTGATCTGTTCCATGGTTGCGTTGGTTTCGGATACCGAGGAGGACTGATTGATAACCCGGCCCTTGATGCTCTGGATATTGGCGGTAATCTGGTTGACGGCCGAGGCGGTTTCGGCCATGCTACCGGCAAGTTCGTTCCCAATATCAAAGAGGTTGACGGATTGATTCTTGATGACAATCACCAAATTCCGGATTTTCTCCAGAGTCGCATTAAAGTACCGGGCCATGTCGCCGATTTCGTCCTGGGAATGGATCGCCACCGTTTTGGTAAGGTCCCCTTCGCCCTCGGATATATCCTTGAGGGTACTGGCCACCTTGACAATTGGTTTGGCGACTCTCCCGGCAACCAGGAAGATGATCGCCGCCGTGACAAGCGCCGCAAGCACCCCCGAGATGAGGGTAAAGAAGGTTAGGGCGGTAACTTCCTCCAGGATGATGTCTTTTTCCGTACCCAACATCAGGGACCAGCTCGTACCGGTTTCACCGATGAGAAAGGGATAGAGGATGAGTTCCAGATTTTTTTTGAGGATTTGGGAATATACGGAGAATCTTATTTGTTCCCCCCGCAGTATCGCATCCTGGGCCGCGTCGATATACCCGGCGTAGAGTTTGCCTTGCGCCTCCTTGATGGATTTCCCGATATGTTCATCGGCATAACTGGCGATAACCGTGCCGTTATGGGAATAAATCGTCATGGCGGAAATATCCCGCAAGGCCGTATTATTGATGAGCTCGTTTACCACCGGCTGCAAATAGGACATATTGATATTCACCCCTATCCGGCCTACCACCTCATTGGTCCTGCGGTGAATCACCGGTACGGTGATCTTGGTCGTATTGATCATTTTACCGGCTATAACCGTGGCTTCCGGATCGTAGATTATATCCTTCCGGGCGTTTTCTCCGGTAATATCACGCATAACCGCCGCCACGTTGTCATAGGTGAAGTGTTCGACTTCCCCGGAACGCCGGGTATACCAGTTGGCCCACTGACCGGTTTCGGTATTACCGACGCTTCCCGCAAAGGCGGCGTCCATACCGAAATCGATGGTATTGGGTTTAAAAACCACGAAAAGGCCGACCATCCGCTCTTCGGATCGTAAAATTGATTCCATAAACTGATCATAAAGGGTCCGCTGTCTGCCCGTATCGGTCTTGTCAAAATCAGCCATGGTATCGGCCAGGGTCTGGACGGTGCGGATATAGGCATCATACCGTATCTGAATGAGCTTGGCCTGTTCCGATGCCAGCCGTTCCTGGCTTATCATTGAGGTATCCATCTGCAAAAAAGACGCGCGGTTTAACAAAATGATAGATATGGCCGCCATAATGATGACTACTACTGAAATAACAATAATACTTAATCGGTATTTTAGTTTCATAATCCTTCCTCGTACAAAAGACAAATAACCCCTTTCAAAATCACCGGTTCATGGGGGGTCTTTGAGCTATTAATCCGATTATGGGGATATGAATGTACGGCGGTACAACAAAATCAATCAGCAATCTATAGGCAGAATAATACAGCAGGCAAAATCAATAGAACCAAGCATAAAATGAGCAGTAATCCTTTACAGTACAACGAATTATAAACCACTATCAAAACACATTCTTTCCGTAACTAATAAAACAGATCCAAAATTACCCTATCGGGACTATTACCTCACTCTTAATAATAATCATTTTTTTATTTTCCGTCAAGAGTTCGGGGGTAAACAGGCGGATGAATGGGGGCCCACAGGGCGTTAAAACCTGGAATTGTTGAGGATCATCAGGGAATCGGTTTGCCTTACCGGCTCTTTCCCGGCATCTTCTTTGGGGATGGCCTTGGGCTTTAAGCTTATTTTTCCCTCCCGGCCTTCGGCAATAAAGACGGTTCCCCGGGGATAATCCCCCTCCAGGATCAAAAGCGACAGGGGGTCTTCCAGCTCCTTCTGGATGGTCCGGCGCATGGGCCGGGCGCCGTATTTGGGGTCCCAACCCTTTTCCGTCAGGATCCGCCGGGCCGCGGGGAGGATCCTGAGTTTATACCCCTGTTCCGCCAGACGGCAGGACAGTTCCTCCGCCTGAATGTCCAGGATGGCCTCCACCTGTTTTTCGTCCAGGGCATGAAACACCACCACATCGTCCAGGCGGTTAATAAATTCGGGGTTGAAGAGCCGGCGCAGTTCCGAAAGGGCCGCGGCTTCGATTTCCCCAAGGCTCATGATCCCCGTATCGGAAGAAAACCCCAACCGGGAATCCCGGGAGATTTCCCGTACCCCGGCGTTGCTGGTCATGATGATCACCGTATTCCGAAAACTCACCGTATGCCCCAGATTGTCCCGGAGTTCCCCCTCTTCCAGTACCTGGAGGAGGAGGTTAAACACATCGCGGTGGGCCTTTTCGATCTCATCAAAAAGCACCACCCGGTAGGGGTTACGGCGGATCCGCTCGGTCAGGGTTCCCCCCTCCTCATAGCCGATATACCCCGGGGGAGCCCCCACCAACCGGGAGGCGTTGTGCTTTTCCATAAAGTCCGACATATCGATCCGGACCAGGGAATCCTCGCGGCCGAAGAGGTATTTCGAAAGGCTCTTGGCCAGGAGCGTTTTCCCCACCCCGGTAGGTCCCAGGAATATAAAGGAACCTATGGGCCGGGAATGGCTGGATATCCCCGCCCGGGACCTGCGGATGACCGAGGCGATCCGTTTAACCGCATTATCCTGGCCCACGAGGGATTTATGAAGTTCCTCCTCCATGTTGAGGAGGCGTTTGGATTCCTGTTCCTCAAGGCGGGTAAGGGGGACGCCGGTGGCTTCCGCCACTACCCGGCGGATATCCCCCTCATCTACCGCCACCCATTCGTTTCCCGCCGCCCGTTCCCAGGCGTCCCGGGCGGTTTCCAGGCGGATCCGCAAATTCCGCACCTTGTCCCGAATCCCCGCCGCCCGTTCATAATCCTGGACCGTTACCAGGACGCTTTTTTCGTCGGTTAATTGCCGTATTTCAAGCTCAATATCGGCAATTTCCGGGGGCTGGGCGCTGTATTCCAGCTTCCGCATGGCCCCGGCTTCATCCAGGATATCTATGGCCTTATCGGGCATAAAGCGGCCGATGATGTACCGCTGGGCCAGCCGTACCGCGGCATAAACCGCTTCCGGGGTGTAATGTACCCGGTGGTGATCCTCGTAATATTTTTGGATCCCCCGAAGGATCTCCAGGGTTTCATCAAAACCGGGTTCTTCCACCAGAATAGACTGAAAACGCCGTTCCAGGGCGGCGTCCTTTTCAAAATGTTTACGGTACTCCGCCAGGGTGGTGGCGCCGATACATTGGACATTCCCCCGGGAAAGGGCGGGTTTGAGCATATTTGACGCGTCAATGGTCCCTTCGGCGCCCCCCGCGCCGATGATGGTGTGGATTTCGTCGATAAAGAGGATCACATTCCCCGCCTGGACAATTTCCTTCATGATTTTTTTGAGCCGTTCCTCAAACTCCCCCCGGTATTTGGTCCCCGCCACCACCGAACCCATGTCCAGAGAAAGAATCCGCCGGCCCGCCAGGGCATCGGGCGCATCCTCCCCCGCCAAAAACCGGGCCAGCCCCTCCACAATGGCGGTTTTCCCCACCCCGGGCTCTCCCACCAGAATCGGGTTGTTTTTAGTCCGCCGGGCAAGGATCCGTACCGCCCGGTCAATTTCTTTACGCCGCCCCACCACGGGGTCGAGTTTTCCCGCCTTTGCCTGACCGGTAAGGTCCCGGGAAAACTCATCCAGGGTTGGGGTAAGGACGGGATAATTAACCGGGACGGGCCTGCCTCCACGGATAACGGTATGTTCCCGGGCTTCGTCTTCTTTACGGAGAAAATAGGGCTGATACCCCTCAGGATAACGGTATTCCCCGTCGTCATGGGAAGCCGTCCGGCGGTTAAAATTGGTCTGCACCACCACCCGGAGCATATCCGCGTCAAGGCTCCGCTGGTACAGGTAAATATGGATCGGGGAATTCTGCTCCCGCATGGCGGCAAACAGGAGGTGTTCGGTGCCGAGATAATCATTTCCCATATTCCGGGCTTCCTCCCCGGCCGCGTCCAGCATGACCTTGGTCCGTTTCGCGGGGGGCACATCCCCATGGAGCAGGGAGCCGGGCATCCGGGGGATTTCGTTTTCCAGGGAATGCCGGAACTCCAGCAGATCGATTTTGAGGTACATCAGGGCTTTACAGGCGATCCCCGCCCCCTCCCTGAGAAGGGAAATAATAATATGTTCCGGCAAAAGTTGATCCGAATTATACCGGCGAGCCTCTTCCTGCGCGTCAATATACAACAACCGTTGCGCCCGTTGGGTTAATCCTTTTATCAACTACCCTCCCCCATCAATCGAATAATACGACATACATCCGAAATAAACACCGGTTTATTTAATTATACTATACCCGGTTATACGATACAAGGGAACATTTTGTTCCATCAACAGTTTTACCTTTACCAGGATTTTCCCGGTAATAGGGGCGCATTTCCGGCGCAAGCGCCGGAAACCGGGCTTTCCGGGGCTCCGCTCCGGTCCCGGCGCCGTGCGCCGGGACTGCTTCGCACCCCTCCAATCCCTTGCGCTTTTCGTACCCGGCGGCTTTTTCGGCAATTATAGGCCGTTAAACGTAAAATTGCCGTTGTTCCATAAATAATCTAACCTAAAAAGGCCGGATTTCAAAATAAAATTCTAACCCTAATGAGCCTCCGCGGAACAAGCTCGAAGCAAACTTGCTTGCCGGTATCTTAAACCTTGCGTTGGTCTGAACGGAGGCTCGTTCGATAGGAAGTTTATTAGGGCATAGCCCTTTTTGGGATAATACCCCGTCGAACCTCCGGTTCGCGCTTGCCCTAACCGTGACCCGCTAAAAATTTTACGGGGTATTTTTAGGAAAACGCTGATTAACTTGACGCTCATCGCGTTTCCCTAATGTATTTGCTCATTTCATTGCGCAAATACAACGTTAAAGTAGCGCCGATTTATTCTCGATTGAATAAATCAGTGCTTCCTTAGCGGAATTTGTTCGGAATTTGAAATTTCCGAATGTTTTACTAAAGCAAAATCGCGGATCAATCCCATATATTATCCATGAGACAATTACGCATACTCAAACAAGGGGTATGGTACGAAATCCGTACCCGTATCAACAACCGGGAACCCATCTTCAGCCGGTATAAGGCCCTGGCGCTGTTCGCCCGGGTGTTCCGGCAGACGAAACTCCGGTTCGTTTTCGAGGTTCGCGGGCTGTGTCTTGCGGACGACTGGCTAACGTTTTATATCAAGCCGGCGGATGGGCTGGAACTTCCGGTTATCATGCAGTGGCTGAAGCAGGTGTTCGCCCAGCGGTACAACCGCCTGGACGGCCGGATCGGGCATATCTGGGGGGACCGGTATGGGTCGTGGATACTGGAGGGGGAGCCGCCGCCGCCGGAGGAGGAGAGTGGAACGGGGCGGGGGGATTCGGACGCTGGGGTCAGACCCCGGTATGGGGAAACGGCGATCCAATCCGCTTTTCCCCCCATTTTCCCCTTCCCCGCCACCCCCGCGCCCGGATAAGCGGCGCTAAATAAGCGACGCCAATCCGCCCGGGGTTCCGTATAAACCTTCTTTTTCACCCCAGGCCGAAAACTCCCCGGGGAAAGGTCTGTCCTAAAACTGGAATATTTAAAAACATAAGGAATTTTATATGAAAACCACAAAAACAACAACCTATTTCGTATTCGGTCTCTTCCTGGCCCTCGTAGGGTCGCCTGTTTTAATCCGAATAGTACCATTTCTTCCCCCGTCAGGGAATCCGGTACCGATATCCCGGCCTATATCGCCGGCTTTAACGATATCGACCCCTTTACCGTAACCGTTGCCGTGGGCGGCTCCTCCCGAAGTATCGCCGGGCTGGAACGAGATAAGCTGAGGCCCCATACCGGGGTCCGCAACTTCGCCCAGCTTATGGTTCTGGATACGGCCGGCAAAAAACTCATGGGCTTCGCCGAAATCCACCAGACCGATACGATTGAGATTGACGCCCTGCCCCTGGGTAAGACCTACGCCTTCTTCCTCCTGATGGGCCATTGGAAGGGCCAAGTGCAGCAGGACGGAGCGTGAAGCGATCCTTTTAGCCCCGGCTTCGGGCCCTATTCGTATTGTTGAATTTCGTCAAAAACATACTCCAGCCGTATTCCGGCCTGGGCAAACATGGCCTCCGAGTCTCCCGCGTCCTGATAACGCCGCTGGCATACCACCCGGATGATACCGCAGTTAATAATAAGCATGGCGCAGGTTCTGCAAGGGGTCATCCGGCAGTACAGGGTGGCCCCGGCAATGGCGATCCCCTGTCTGGCGGCCTGGCAGATGGCGTTTTGTTCCGCGTGAACCGTTCTGACGCAGTGGGTGGTAACGCTTCCGTCCTCATGGACCATCTTTTTAAACTGATGCCCCACTTCGTCGCAGTGGGGCAGCCCCGCGGGGGCGCCTACATAGCCGGTTACCAGGATCTGATGATCCTTGGCGATCACGCATCCCGAGCGCCCCCGGTCACAGGTAGCCCGTTTGGCGATAGCGTCACAGACCTCCATAAAATATTCATCCCAACTGGGCCTTTTATACGGTTCCGTCATGATAATTCTCCATTTAATGCAGCGGCTGGGTCAAACGGCCGGATTTGAAAGACAAACTTCGCTTGCCAAACAGCCCTAAAATAAACAACCCCCCAAGGGGGTTTTCAACCTATTGTACCGGACCGGTTGTTTGTATACAGTACTTTAAGATATCCTTTTAGTTCAAGAACCCCCCGGAGTCATGGGGCTAAAAAACCTTTAATTATGGAAATTACATGAAACCAATGGCGTATCTTTCGGTATGTATGAACCCGACGTTCCAGAAAACCCTCTGTTTTTCTTCGATAGTGGGTAATACGGTGAACCGGACCGAAACCTATCGTTTGGATATCGGCGGCAAAGGGGCA
>JAITKD010000018.1 GCA_031278575.1 Spirochaetaceae bacterium
CTCCCCCTCAGCCGTCTCCCCCACCACTATCCGCGACCCGTACCGGTCCCCCCAGATATGGCCGATCCGGCCGTCCAGGCGGTTGTACCGTTGGGCGAATACCTGTTTCAGCCACTGCATGATTGCGGGCAGTTCCAGCCCGTCCGCCGGCTTGATATAAAACGTGAGCCAGTCATCGGCAAGACACAGCCCGCGAATCTCGAAAACAAACCGCAGTTTCGTCTCCCGGAATACCTTGGCGAACAGGGCCAGAGCTTTGCGTCCACGGAACAACGGTTCCCGGTTGTTGACGCGGGTACGGATTTCGTACCACACCCCCTGTTTTAATACTCGTAAGGATCTCATAAATAATATATGGGATTGAAAAGCGGTTTTGCTTTGGTAAAGGGCTCGGAAATTTCAAATTCCGAACAAATTCCGCTAAAAATACCCCGTACAATTTTTGCGGGTCACGTTTATGGAAACGCTGATTAACTTGACGCTCATCGCGTTTCCCTAATGTATTTGCTCATTTCATTGCGCAAATGGGGTAAACTTTGTTTACCTTGCGTTAAAGGAGCACCGATTTATTCTCGATTGAATAAATCAGTGCTTCCTTAGCGGAGGGCTACGGCCGGATTTTGCGCGCCGGCGAAACGGGGGTCTGACCCCAGCGGGCTTAACCAGGCGAGTGACACCTTGCCCAACTAACCGGCCCCTTTGGGTCATTTAAAACTGATCCTTGCTGGTGCAAAAAAAGTGTTGACGGGAACCATAAGAGGGGGTACAGTAACATAGGGGGATATATTATAGAATATAAGGAAGCGGGAGATGACCTATAGTATCGCTATGGCCGGCAAGGGGGGGACCGGTAAAACCACCCTGTGCGGTTTGTTTATCAATCACCTGGTCAAGACGGGGAAGGGGCCGATTTTGGCGGTGGATGCCGACGCCAATTCCAACCTCAACGAAGTGCTGGGCGTGGAGCGGCCGGTTACCCTGGGGGACATCCGGGAGGAGCTGGCCCGGGCGGAAATAGACGAAAAAAGCCCCATTCCCGTGGGAATGACCAAACAGGAATACGTTAACTATAGATTCGGTTCCGCCCTGGTGGAAGAAGCCAGTTACGATATGCTGGTCATGGGAAGAAGCCAGGGGAAGGGCTGTTATTGTTACGTCAACGACGTACTCCGGGAACAGTTAAAAAAATACTATGCCCATTACAATTATTTGGTGGTGGATAACGAGGCCGGGCTGGAACACATCAGCCGGGGCATACTTCCACCGGTGGATCTTATCCTCCTCGTGAGTGATTGTTCCCGGCGGGGCATCCAGGCGGCGGGCAGGATAGCCGGGATGATCAAAGAACTGGACCTCAAGGTAGATAAGGTCCGGCTCATCGTAAATCGCGCTCCCGGAGGAAACCTGGACCCCGGCATACAGGAGGAGATTGCCGCCCAGGACCTTTTCCTCATTGGGGTTCTCCCCCAGGACGATGAGGTTTACCAATACGATGCGGCGGGAAAGCCCCTGATAAGCCTGCCGGAAACGTCCCTTGTCAAACAGGGCCTGGGGGAGATAATCAAAAAATTGGAGTTATAGGGGCTTTCCGAAAACTTCAGTAACCAACCGGGTTTTGGGAACGGCTCGCTCAATTCGTTTTTACAGGCTTTCATGAAGAAAGCTAAAAAATCAAGAGATTTGGAGGGAGACCATGGGTGCTTTAACGGATCTGATCTACACGGGAGCAAACGCCGTAGCGGGCCTAACCGAAGGAGCCGTCAAAACCGCGATTGAAAAATATGGGCCGGACCGGGAGATCGCCTTTCCCGACACGGCCTATTTCTTCCCGGCTATTTTTACCGCTACCGGGGTAAAAGTGGAAAAACTGGAAACCCTCACCGCCTGCGTGGGGGTACTGAAAAGCCTCATTTCCGGCAAGGAGGATCTGGGGGAAGCCTTAAACGCGGGCCTTGCCACCGCGGTGGGGGCGGAGATCATCGAGGGCCTTAAATACCTGGAGCCGGATCCCTATGGCAAAGAGCCGGGGATTGGGTTTGTCCCGGACCCCGTCATCCGTTCCCTGGGGGTGCCCCTGGTTACCGGGGATATTCCCGGCGTGGCGGTGGTATTGGGGGAGGCGGCGGATCCCGCCTCGGCGGTAAAGGTGGTAAAGGACTACCAGAGCAAGGGGCTCCTCACCTTCCTCGTGGGCAAGGGCATCGATCAGGTAAGCGCCGGGGGGGTCAAGATGGGCTTGGAATTCCGGGTGGTGCCCCTGGGGTATGACGTAACCTCGGTGATCCATGTGGTAACCGTGGCCATCCGGGCGGCCCTGATCTTCGGCAATATCAAAGAGGGGGATCTGCCGGGGCTTTTGGCCTATACCAAGGAACGGGTACCCGCCTTTGTGAACACCTTCGGCCCCCTGAACGAGGTGGTGGTCGCCGCCGGCGCCGGGGCCATAGCCCTGGGCTTCCCCGTCATCGTGGATCAGGATATCGGCGATTTGCAGATCCCCGGCGCCCTGGAATCGGTTACGGACTACGACAAAACCGTAAAACGTTCCCTGGAACTGCGGAACATCAAGATCAAGGTAAAGGAAATTTCCATCCCCGTGGCCTTTGCCGCGGCCTTTGAGGGGGAGATCATCCGTAAAAACGATATGTACGCCGAATTCGCCTCGGACAAGAACTTCACCTGCGAACTGGTCGCCATGAAGGACGCCGCCGCCGTTGAGGACCATAAAATCACCGTTGTCGGGTCCGACATCGACAGCGGCGCCCCTCCGGTTAACCTGCCCCTGGCGGTGTACGTGGAAGTGGCCGGGGCCAAGATGCGGACCGACTTTGAACCGGTTCTGGAGCGGAAGATCCACCACTGGTTCAACTACATCGAAGGGGTCATGCACACGGGGCAGCGAAACCTCCTGCGGGTCCGGATCGGCAAGGAGGCTTATGAAAAGGGCCTCCGCCTTAAAGACCTGGGGGAAGTGATTTATGTGATGCTCATGGATGAATTCGGGACGGTGGTGGATAAATGCCAGGTAACCTTTTTCACCGATACCGACCGGGTCAAGGAGATCCTGGAAAAAGAGGCCCTCCCCAAATACGAGGCCCGGGACGCCCGGCTTGCCTCCATGACCGACGAAAGCGTGGATACCTTCTACACCTGCATCCTCTGCCAGTCCTTCGCCCCGGCCCATTGCTGTGTGGTTACCCCGGAACGGCTTGGGCTCTGCGGCGCCGTTTCCTGGCTGGACGCCAACGCCACCAAGGAACTCACCCCCACCGGGCCCTGCCAGCCCATCCTCAAGGAAGGGATGCTGGATGAAAAGAAGGGGGTCTACGAATCGGTGAATAAGACGGTACAGGAGGCGACCCACGGCGCGGTGGAAAAGGTAACCCTCTATTCCCTCATGGAAGATCCCATGACCAGCTGCGGCTGCTTCGAGTGTATCTGCGGGATCCTCCCCGAGGCAAACGGCGTGGTGGTAGTCAACCGGGAATACAAGGGCATCACCCCCACGGGGATGACCTTCGGCGAACTGGCCTCCATGACCGGCGGCGGCGTACAGACCCCGGGCTTTATGGGCCACGGACGGCATTTTATCGCCTCCAAAAAATTCGTCAGCGCCGAGGGAGG
>JAITKD010000136.1 GCA_031278575.1 Spirochaetaceae bacterium
ACGCCGACATTTATCGGCAGGCACCGTTGATTCAAGGTGGAGCGGGTGTTATGGCTTTTGGCGGGTAGTGTTTTCATATACCCAGTATAGCAGCCGGGGGGTTCCGTTGGAATTCCCCGGCTCATTTTGTCTTTAGGGTCTGGCCTTCACGGTACAACCGGTCTGAAGCGGGCCGGCGCCATCCCGCCGAATCGGGGACTTCTTTTACAGCCCCATGGGCCCCAAAAAAGGGCGTAAAAACACCTACAAACGTCCGGAGGCGTCTTGCCCCCCCCTTGACCCTAATCCCCGAGAACCGTAGATTTTTAAGTATGAAAATAGAAAAAAATCCTTATTTGCCGTTGCGATTGGCCTTTTTTATATATGATTTTTTCCGGCTCCTTTTTATGCTGGAACTGCTTATCGCCGTCCTGCCCCTGGGCAGCACCTCGACCGCCTCCTGGTTCCCCTATCTGGTCTACATGGTACCCAACGCCCTTTTCCCGTTGATGGGCTTTTTTTTGCTGATCCGGCCCCGGGAGTATAAAGCCTATATTTCCCTTTATCTGGCGGGGAAAACCATCGTGATCGTCTCGATTTTTGGATGGATTGTTTTTTCGTTCAAAAATATTTTTACATCCGCCATTTCGCCCCGGGAGTTTATCGCCGTTTTGGGGTTTGTCCTGGGCTTAACTATCCTGGATATGGGTTCCCTCTTGGGAAGCTCCTTGCTGAAAAGCAAAATAAACCGGCAAACGGCGCCGGAATCAGTGGAAATCCCGGAAGGGGATTCGGTTCCCGAAGGAAGCGGCGTATCATGAGAATAATACCTATCGCAAGCGGGAAGGGGGGGGTCGGCAAGTCCCTCATCGCCGCGAATTTGGCCATCGCTTTTGCCCGGCTCGGCAAGCGGGTGGTCCTGGCGGATCTGGATTTGGGGGCGTCGAATTTACACCTGGTCCTGGGGTACCAGTCCCCCAAAAAGGGGATCGGCCTCTATATAAACAATCCCCAGGGGGATTTTTCCGATATCATCGTGGATACGGAAATCCCGGGGCTCCGGTTCATCCCGGGGGACAATGAAATTCCCGGGACGGCGAATCTTAAAACCCCCCAGCGGAAGGCCCTGGTTAAACAACTCCTGGCCCTGGAAACGGATACGGATATTTTGATCCTCGACCTGGGAGCCGGGTCCCATCAGTCTGTTTTGGACTTTTTCCTCCTTTCCGGGCAGGGGATCATCATCAGCGCCCCCATGGTAACCGCGGTGCTGAACGCCTATATTTTCCTTAAAAACGTCTCCTTTCGGCTTATGTACACCCTGTTCCTTAAAGGAACCAGGGCCTACGATTATTTGGATCAGATGCGGCAAGAAGGTTCGGGGCCGCGGAAACTCTATATTCCCCAAATAGCCGCGGAGATCAAGCGGATTGACCCCGTGGCCTACGCAAAATTCAAAGCCCATTTCGACCGGTTTCACCCGCGGCTCATCATGAACCTGCTCGAAGACCCCAAGGACGCGGATGTGGCGATGAAGATCCGCCGGTCCTGCGAGGAATACCTGGACCTTCACATTGAGCATTTAGGGGTTATCTACCGGGATTCGATCCAGGATGTGGCCCTTTCCTCCCGGCTGCCGGTGATCATCTACAAGCCCCAATCCATGATAGCCCAGGCGATCTACCGTATCGCCGACAAGATCCTGCAATCCGATGAGGACAAATTCTCCTTCACCGAAGAGGAGATCAACGGCAGCTTCCAGGAAGCCGGAGCCGAAGCGGAAACCGACTTTGAAAACAAGATGGATTATGTGGAGGATCTGCTCCATTCCGGCGCCCTGAGCCAGGGGGATCTGGTGGAAACGATAAAATCCCAGCAGTTTGAGATATCGAAGCTCAAAAAGGAAAACAATTTCCTAAAATTTAAGTTAACCGCGGCCATTACCCAGGGATTTAAGCCCTAGGGCAGCGCTGCTTTAACGTTGTATTTGCGCAATGAAATGAGCAAATACATGAAATCCGCGGTTCTCTCCCAAGCCGGTTTTTATCGGAATTTGTTCAAAAATTGAAGTTTTTGGACAACTCGATTTATCTTTAAACGAGGTTTTTATGCTATTAGCGATACCGTTTCCAAGCTGGTTATCCCCGGAGATAATCCCCGGCCTCCCCTTCCGCTGGTACGGGCTCATGTACATCGTGGCCTTTTCCGTGGCCTTTCTGCTGTACCGCAGGCAGGTCCGGGAACGGAATTTTCCCCTGAACGATGACGATCTTTCGAGGCTCTTTTTCTGGTGCATCCTGGCCCTGCTGGTGGGGGCCCGGGTATTCTCGGCCATCGTATACGAAACCAACGATATATACCGGCGCCAGCCCTGGCTGGTGTTTTGGCCCTTCCGGAACGGGAAATTTACCGGCCTCCAGGGGATGAGTTACCACGGGGGGGCCATCGGCGGTACCCTGGGGATCATCATCTATTCCACGATAAAACGGTATGACGCCCGGGAAATCGGCGATATGTACGCGGGGAGTATTCCCCTGGGTTATACCTTCGGGCGGCTGGGCAATTTTATCAACGGCGAATTGTGGGGCCGGGTAACCACCGGCCCCCTGGGGATGATCTTCCCCCACGCGACGCCCCTGTCCGCCAATGAACCCTGGGTCCGGGAGGCCGCGGAAAAAACCGGGGTTGCCCTTCCCGGCATGAACGCCCTGGTGAATCTGCCCCGGCATCCGTCCCAGCTTTACGAGGCCCTGCTGGAGGGGGTGCTGTGCTGGCTTATCACCTGGCTCGTCAGAAACAAAAAACCCTTTAAGGGGTTCCTTTTTGGATTTTACTTTATCCTCTACGGTATCTGCCGTTTTGTCGTTGAATATTTCCGGGAACCCGATGAGTACCTGGGGTACCGGCTCGAATTTATCAAAAGCGATCTTCCCCCCGCCATAAGCCACCCCCTGTTGAGTTTTTCCACCGGCCAAGATCCTCTCCCTCCTGATGATCCTGGCGGCGGCGGGTTGGCTTATCATCGCCTCGCGGCTGCCCAATCGGGAGCCGATCCGGGTATACCCGGCTTCGGGCGCCGCGGTCAAGGCGGTCTCCGCCGAGGAAAAGGAAGCGGCCCGGAAAAAACGCCGGAAGCTCCGGAAAAAGCTGCGTTAAGGGGCGAGGGGCGCTGTTTTAACAAAGGCTATTGGGGTCTGACCCTCGCCGGATTTGTGCCTGACGCCCAAGGTAATGGTTGCCGTCCCCGTGGCATTGGCGGTTACCGTGCCAAAGCCCGCCGTCGCCACACGCGGTTTGTTGCTTTTCCGGCTTACCCCCTTGTTGGCGGCGTTACTGGGCGAAACGGCGGCGGTTAGGTTGAATTTATCATGGAAAATTTAGCGGAATCCCTCATTTTTGTGCGTATTCCCTTATGAACCGCGGCCGGCGGGAACGAAGGTTCCGCGGGGTATAAACCGGATTTTTTTTAAAAAATTAAAAAAATTTATTGACAAGGGGAATTTTCGATCTTATAATGATTTAATAATTGGTAAGATAAGTTTACCACTCTAAACGGCTATAGCAGAGGAGTGAACAATGGAATTACGGAGCGGTTCACCGGTCCCGGCGGACGAAAAAATCTATAAAAAATGCGCGGAAAAATTAAAAAACGGTACGGTTCGGGAAGAAGATCTGGATGAAATTGCCGCTTTTTTTGCCGGGGTCTGTAACAGCCGCGATGACATCAAATACGAAATGCGGGATCTGGCCCTGAATTTTCAGTTCAACCTGGAGGATGAGGTCTACACTATCGCCTTTGCGGGGGGCGCCTGCGCCGCTTACCGGGGGGCTCCTGAAAAACCCACGGTGATTTTCAATATCGGCAAGAAAACGGTGGTGGATATCCTCAAGGGGAATATTTATTCCCTGGTGGCCCAGATGGGGGGCCACATCAAATACACGGGCCCCAAACCCCAGGCCCAGGTCTTTCAGCGGCTCTTTGAGCTTTTCCTGGATCAGTTCCTGAAACGGGACGTGGAGGGCCTGAAAAAGGCCGCCGCCGGCATACGGCGGCCCGCCGGGGTGGTCAAATTCGGCATCATCGGGGGCGGCCAGGCATTCAACTTCCACTCCAACGGCGACCGGGGTTCGGACATCATCGCCTACACGGCCATCTACGACCGGAACTACGAAAACGCCAAGAAAATGGCCCTGACCTACAAGGACGGGGTGATGCTCCCCTACGACAACCTGGACGATATGCTGGCGTCGGACATTGACGCGGTGCTGGTGATGGTGCCCCATGCGTACCATGTGGAAATGGTCTGCCGGGCCGCCGCGGCGGGGAAACACGTCCTCTGCGAAAAGCCCATGGCTACCACGGTGGAGGGCTGCCGGAAGATGATCGCGGCCTGCAAAAAGGCGGGGGTCAAGTTCATGATCGCCGAAAACCACCGTTTCCTCCCCGCCCACGTGTGCATCCACGACATTGTCCGGCAGGGCCTTATCGGGGACGTGCTGATGGTGCGGGCCTACGAAGGGGTGGACGAAATCGACGGCCTTTCCCGGAGCGGCTTTTGGAAGGGGGACCCCATCAAGGCCGGCGGGGGCGCCCTGATGGATATGGCGGCCCACAAGTTTGTTAC
>JAITKD010000118.1 GCA_031278575.1 Spirochaetaceae bacterium
CGCTTTGGCGGTTTGCAAGGTAAAAAATCGCCTGATCGGCGATTTTTTTGGGTTTTAGTCGCGAAGCGCGACAAACTGCTAGGGGATAAGCCCTTCCAGTTCCTCCACCAGCCGCCGGAAGATCCCGCAGGCCGCCTCCACCGGAGCGGGGGAGGACATATCCACTCCCGCCATTTTAAGGGACTCCATGGGGAACCGGGACCCCCCTGATTTAAGAAAGGCAAAGTAGTCCTCCCGTTCCGTATCCCCCCCGGAAAGGACCCGTTCCGCCAGGGCCAGGGAGGCGGAGATCCCCGTGGCGTATTTGTACACGTAGAAGGCCCGGTAGAAATGGGGAATCCGCAGGCCCTCAAGATCGCTGGTTTTTTCCAAAACCATTTCCGGACCGAAGTATTTTTCCTGGAGTTTACGGTATTCTTCCCGGAGGAGTTCCGTGGTCAGGGGGACGCCCCCTTCTTCCAATTCATGGGTACGGGCCTCGAATTCGGCGAACATGGTCTGGCGGTACAGGGTCGAGAGGATATCATCCGCCCGGTGGTTGATGATGGAGGTTCTGAATTCATCCCCTTCCCCCTGATCCTTGAGGTAGCGGAAAAGGAGTTCTTCGTTGAAGGTACTGGCCACCTCGGCCTCAAAGATAGTATAGCCGTAGTGCATAAAGGGATTTGACCGGGCGGAATACCAGGAATGCATGGAATGACCCCCTTCATGGACCAGGGTAAACACGTCCCGGATACTGTCTTCCTTGTAGTTCATCAGGATATAGGGATCCCCGGTATAACTCCCCGAAGAAAAGGCCCCGGAACGTTTCCCCTTGTTTTCATACCGGTCGGCCCAACGGCCCCGGAGCCCCGCGGCGAGGGCTCCCGTGTACTCCGGTCCCAGAGGGGCCAGGGCCGAAACGGCCATATCCACCGCCTCATCCCAGGGGGTCCTCCGTACCGGAGCGGGGGTGATGGGGGCGTACACATCGTAGTGCCGCAGGGTGTCCAGTTTGAGGGCCCGCTTCCGCAGGGCATAGTAACGGTGCAGGGGGGCAAGGTTTTGGTTCACCACCCCGACCAGGTTATCGTAGACCCCTTCGGGGACCTGGTCGGGGAAAAGCGCCGCTGCCCGGGCAGAAGGGTAGCCCCGGATCCGGGCCCGGATCACGTCCTGTTTGACCTGCCCCGCGTAGAGGATCCCCAGGGTAGACTTGTGGGAATCAAAACATTGGTAAAAGGTCTCGTAGGCCCTCCGGCGGAGGTCCCGGTTGGGGTTCTCCATGAATACGGACCAGGTAGAGTGGGAGAGGGGCCGCTTCCCCTCGGGAGTTTCAATGGAACCGAATTCCATATCCACGTTGGTGAGGACCGAAAAGGCCTCGGCGGCGATATTTTCCCCCTCGGCATGGATGGCCAGAATCCGTTCTTCCCGGTCGCTTAAGATATAGGGCTTATACCGGAGGAGTTTTTTGAGGTATATCGTGTATTCCCCAAAACGGGGATGGGCCAGAAACGCAGCCATGGTTTCATCGGGGATGGCCTGAATTTCCGGAACCGCCCAAGCTCCCGCAGCCTGGGCCTTGGCGGCGGCCATCATGAACCGGCCGGTCATGGTCCGGGCGGCGGCATCCCCCTCATCCTCGGTCTGCCTGAGTTCGGCATAAACCCAAAGCCGTTCCTCAAGGATATTAAAATCCCGGACAAAGTCCAAATAATCCGCCAGGCTCTCCGCGGACTTGCCCAGGGTTCCCTTAAACCCCGGGATCCCTTCGGCTGTCTTCTCATATTCCGCAAGGCTCTTTTTCCAATCCTCATCGTGGGGATAAAGCGTGGAAAGGTCCCAGGTGTCTTGCCGGTCTACTTCCGACCGGAGGGGTATGCGATGGATTTCATTCATATCTATAAGATATAGGTGAGGGGAAGGAGCCTGTCAACCCGCCCCCGTAGGGGGCCCCCCAAGGGGGTTCCTACCGACCGTCCGCCTTCAAAGGGGGGCGGGGAGTCTGGGTTTCAGCCCCCCCTATAGGGGCGGAATTACGCTTTTATCGCCCCTTCGCTTATCCCTTTGACGATAAATTTTTGAAGGAAGAGGAAAACAATCACGATAGGTATGATCGATACCAAAACCGCGGGAAAGATGAGCTGCCAGGGGTTTCCGAACTGGCCCGCGAGGATCCGGGCAAAATAAAGTTCCAATACCAGCGTTTTGGTATCCGAATTGCCGATCACGAGGAAGGGCAGGAGGTAATCGTTCCAGATCCACATGGAGTTGAGGACTATCACCGTTACGGTGATGGATTTGAGCAGGGGCATCACAATGAGAAAAAACATCTGAAATACATTACAGCCGTCGATAAAAGCCGCTTCCTCAATGCCCAGGGGAACCCCTTTAACAAAACCGTGGTACAGGAACACCGACATGGACAGCCCGAAGCCCCCGTACATGACGATAAGCCCCCCTAAGTTTTTAAGATCCAGGGTGTCGAAAAACTGTATCAGGGGGTACATGATCGCCTGAAAGGGGATCAGCATGGCCGCCACAAAAAGCATAAAGATACCGCCCGAGGCTTTGGTCTTGTTCCGCACCAAAACCCAGGCGGCCATGGAGGAAATGAGGATGATTAATCCCACCGAAACCGCCGTAAGAACCGTCGTTA
>JAITKD010000209.1 GCA_031278575.1 Spirochaetaceae bacterium
CCGGCTTAACACGCCCGGCTTCCCGTGGTATACTCAAGGTCAATGAAAAATATCGGCGATATCAATGTTCATTATTTTGATACCGGGTCCGGGGAAACGGTTCTTTTTTTACACGGCTGGGGGACCGATTTTTCATCCTTTAAACCTTTTTTGGAGGCCCTGGCCCCCTATTACCGGGTCTGCGCCGTGGATCTGCCCGGTTTTGGGCAAAGCGGCGAACCCCCGGCGGCCTGGGCGGTGGATGATTACGGGGATTTTATTTTGAAGTTTATGGCCTGCCTGGGGATAAGCCGGGTGATCCTCATCGGCCATTCCTTTGGGGGCAGGATCATCATCAAACTCGCGGCACGAAGGGAACTGCCGGTGGCGATTACCAAGATCGTCCTGGTAAACAGCGCGGGAATACGGCCCCGAAAAACCCTCAAACAAAAGGCCCGGCTCCTCATCTACCGGGGGGTAAAACGGATTATCTCTATCGGGGGGATAAAAACACGGTTCCCCGGGCTTTTGGACCGGTGGCGTAAAAAACACGGCTCCCCGGATTACCTCCGCGCCAGCCCCCGGATGCGGGAATGTCTTATCCGGGCGATTAACGAAGACCTCACCCCCTGCCTCCCCCGGATACCCTGTCCGGCCCTGCTCATATGGGGGGCCGAAGATCAGGAAACGCCCCTGGGGGACGGGAAGCTCATGGAACGGCTTATCCCCGGCGCGGGCCTCGTAACCCTGGAAAACGCGGGGCATTATTCCTTTTTGGATCAGCCCCGCATCTTCGGCAGGGTTCTCGACTCATTTTTAAATATCACGCGATGATTATGCCTGTTATGGTCCGGTTAATACCCGTCGCGGTTTTTTTATGCGCCTATATACCCGCGGTCCTTTATGATTACCATATGTTTCAGCTTAATTCCTACGATATAAAAACCCAGATCAAGTGGCTTGCCCGCAATAGTATCCGGGGGTATGCGCTCAGGCACATCCTCGTTTTCTACCATTGCCTGCGGCCCCAAAGGGCAAAAAAACCCCTGGTTTACACCAACCGCCTTAAACGGATGCTCCTTACCAACGGGCTCCTCACGGCGGCCGGCGTCGCCTTCTCCTGCTTCCGGGGATTGGCCGGTGAAGCGCTGGTCCTCGGGGGGCTTTTTTTCCTCAGCCCCGTCCTGGTGATGCTTTCCGCCGTCATCAACGCCCCCCTGGAACGGGCCGTCAACCTTTGGTACATCGCCGACGCCCGGAGGATATTGCAAAAAATGCCCCGGTTAATCGTCATCGGTATTACCGGCAGCTACGGGAAAACCAGTACCAAATATTTCCTCAACCGGCTCCTCTCGCAAAAGTACAATGTACTGATGACTCCCGAAAGTTATAATACCCCCATGGGGGTGGTCAAAACCATCCGGGGGCAGCTTAAACCCATCCATGAAATCTTTATTTGCGAAATGGGGGCAAAAAAACGTGGGGAAATAAAAGAACTCTGCGATATCGTCCATCCCGCCTACGGTATCATAAGTTCCATAGGCCCCCAGCATCTGGAAACCTTTAAATCCCTGGACAATATCATCAAAACAAAATTCGAGCTTGCCCGGGCCCTGTCCCCCGACGGGGTTATGTTTCTCAATTATGAAAACGAATATATCCGGAACACCCCCTGTACCCCAAAAACCGTTTCCTACGGCAGAACCATTCCGGGCTGCGATTATTCGGCCCGGAACATCAGGGTTTCCGGCGCGGGTTCCGCCTTTGATATCACCCTGGCCGGCGGCGGGGAATACCGTTTTGAAACCAAGCTCCTCGGCCTCCACCAGGTGGAGAACATCACCGGCGCGGTCGCCGCGGCCGATTACCTGGGGGTGGAGCCCGAAGACCTTGTCGCCGCGGTCCGCCGGCTGCAAAGCGTTCCCCACCGGCTTGAACTAACAACCCGCCGGGGGCTCACCATCATTGACGACGCCTACAACGCAAATGTCAGCGGGACCAAGGCCGCCCTGGATGTCCTGGGGATGTTCGACGCCGTTAAAATCCTCGTAACCCCCGGCATGGTTGAGCTGGGGGATAGGGAGGATCAGTACAACCGGCAGTTCGGCATAGACGCGGCGGCGGTTTGTGATTATGTGATCCTCGTCGGGGCCCGGCGGACGAGGAGTATCCTGGGAGGGCTGAAAAGCGTCGGGTACCCGGAGGAAAAAATCCGGGTCGCGGAAAATTTGGACGAAGCCTTTAAAGAAATCAATACCATTCCGGCCGGGGGATTACCCAAGGTGGTCCTTTTGGAAAACGATCTGCCGGATAATTATTAAGGGGGAAATCATGGGAATACGGGTCGGTGTTTTTTTCGGCGGCAGAAGCGTGGAACACGAGATTTCAATTATTTCGGCCATCCAGGCGATCAACGCCCTGGACAAAACAAAATACGATATTGTACCGGTGTACATCACCCGGGAGGACGCCCTGTATACCGGGGAAGATATCGGCAGGATAGAAGCGTACCGGAACATCCCGGAACTTTTAAAAAAAAGCCGGCGGGTACTCTGCGTTCCCCATGGCGGTGTTTGCGATCTGGTGAAGTACCCCCTTGCCCGTTTCGGTAATCCCCTTTGCGCTTCCCTGGACATCGCCTTTCCCATTGTCCACGGGACTAATGTCGAAGACGGGGGCCTGCAGGGCTTCCTCAAGACCCTATCCATCCCCTTTGTGGGATGCGACGTTACCGCCTCCGCGGTGGGAATGGACAAGTATATTCAAAAGGCGGTCCTTAAGGACAATAATGTCCCCGTATTGGACTGCCGCCGGGTTTCGGTAAAGCCCTATTTTAAAGACACCCGGGGGATCCTCGCGGAAATTGAAGGGGCCCTCCCCTACCCCGTCGTCGTGAAGCCCCTGAATCTAGGTTCCAGCATCGGGATTAGCAAGGCCGGCAACACCGGAGAACTGCGAAGCGCCCTGGAGTACACCTTCCAGTTTGCCCATACCGCCCTGGTTGAAAAAGCGGTTGTCAATTTAAAGGAAATCAACTGCGCGGTCCTGGGAGACGGGGAGGAGGCGGCGGCATCGGAGTGTGAGGAGCCCCAGAGCAGCGGCGTTATTCTGAGTTACGAGGACAAGTATGTCTCGGGCTCCAAGGGCGCGGGGGGAACCAAGGGCATGAGCGGGGCCAAGCGGAAACTCCCCGCGGATATCAGCGGGGAACAGCGGGAAACCATCCGGGAACTGGCAAAAAAAACCTTTCGGGTTTTAGGCTGCCACGGGGTGGTCCGGGTGGATTTTCTTTTGGACACCGAAGCCAATCAGATCTGGGTGAACGAGATAAACACGATCCCCGGATCCCTGGCCTTTTATTTGTGGGAACCCCTGGGCGTTCCCTACCGGGAACTCCTGGACCGGCTGATCAACCTGGCCTTTAAACGGGAACGGGAAAACGCGGATCTGTCCTATTCCTACGAAACGGATATTTTGTCGAATTTTATCTCCGGCGGGGCCAAGGGGGCAAAGGGGCAGCCCCGGTAATTCTCAGTTTGAAATGACCCAAAGGCGTCCGGTTAGTTGGGCACGGTGTCGGTCACCTGGTTAAACCCGCTGGGGTCAGACCCCCGTTCCGCCGGCGCGCGAAATCCGGCCTCGGCACTCCGGCTAAAGGCTCCACGTAACCCACAAAAATTTCAGTGGGGGTTTTGAGCGGAATTTGTTCGGAATTTGAAGTTTTTGAATGTTTTACTAAAGCAACACGCCGGTCAAGCACATATACTTGCTATGAGATCATTACGCATATTACAACAAGGGGTGTGGTACGAAATCCGTACCCGTGTCAACAATCGGGAACCGTTATTCCGTCAGGGGACCGGCGCTGCAGGGCCGGTCCCCAATAAGGCCCTGGCGCTGTTTGCCAGTGTGTTCCGGGAGACGAAACTGCGGTTTATCTTCGAGGTTCGCTGGCTCTGTCTTGCGGACGACTGGCTGACGTTTTATATCAAGCCGGCGGACGGGCTGGAGCTGCCCGCAATCATGCAGTGGCTGAAACAGGTGTTCGCCCAACGGTACAACCGGGCGGATGGCCGGATCGGGCATATC
>JAITKD010000006.1 GCA_031278575.1 Spirochaetaceae bacterium
GCAGTATTTTTAGGGGCGCATTTCCGGCGCAAGCGCCGGAAACCGGGCTTTCCGGGGCTCCGCTATCGCTCCGGCCCCGGCGCAATGCGCCGGGGCTGCTTCGCACCCCTCCAATCCCTCGCGCTTTTCGTATACGGCGGCCTTTTCGGCAATTATGGGCCGTTAAAGGTAAAATTGCCGGCCCTGGGGGGGATATGTTGATTTTATTCCTCCCCCAATGGTATGGTAAAAGGGCCGGTTCCGGAATCCGATGGTTCGGGACCCCCATAGGGGGTTCCTGCCGGCCGTCTGCCTTCAAACGAGGGCGCGGGGCTTTGGGGTCAGACCCCGTTCCGGGGGCCTAAATCCCCCTGGGGGGGCCGGCCGTCTGCCTTCAAACGGGGGCGCGGGGCTTTGGGGTCAGACCCCGTTCCGGGGGCCTAAACCCCCCATAGGGGGTAAAAAGGATACGCTATGGATTATAAACAAGCCGGGGTTAATATTGAGGAAGGGTACCGGGCGGTGGAGAAGTACCGGGACCTGGCGGCGGGGACGGCAAACCCGGCGGTGATCAATGCCATCGGCAGTTTCGCGGGGATGTTTTCCCTTAAGGACTTTATAACGGCCGGCGCCGGGATGGAAGATCCGGTTTTGGTTTCAGGTACAGACGGGGTTGGCACCAAGCTGGAAGTGGCCTTTAGGCTGAAAAAATACGACACCGTGGGCATTGATTGTGTAGCCATGTGTGTAAACGACATCCTCTGCCACGGAGGGCGGCCCCTCTTTTTTCTGGACTATATCGCCTGCGGTAAACTCGACGCGGAGGTGGCGGCGGATCTCGTAAAGGGGGTGGCCGTGGGCTGCCGGGAAACCGGGAGCGTCCTTTTGGGGGGGGAAACCGCGGAGATGCCCGGTTTTTACGAAGCGGGTACCTACGACATCGCGGGATTTGCCCTGGGTATCGTGGACCGGAAAAACATCATAGACGGAAGCGCCATACAAGAGGGGGACACCCTCGTCGGGATCGCCTCGTCGGGGCCCCATTCCAACGGGTTCAGCCTTATCCGCCAGGTCCTGCCCGATTTGGATGAGGATTTCGGGGGTATGCCCCTGGGGATGGCCCTGCTGGAGCCCACCCGGCTCTATGTAAAACCCGTGCTGGCCCTGCTGGAACAGGTGAAGGTCCGGGGCATGGCCCATATCACCGGAGGGGGCTTTTACGAAAACGTCCCCCGGATGTTTTGCCGCCCCCTGGATGCGGTATTCGCCGCCCCTTCCGCCGGCGCCCCGGAGGCCGGTAGAACCTGGACCATCCCCCCCGTCTTTGCCCGGATCGCCTGGGGGGTGAGCGGCGGCGGGGGCCTTTCCGGCCCCAAGGCCCAGGAGGCCGGGGCGGAACTGCTGGAAAAAGACGGGGCCCTGCGGAAACTGATGTTCAACACCTACAATATGGGGATAGGCTTTGTCCTGGCCCTGGCCCCGGAGGACAGCGCCGGGGCGATAGCGTTCCTTGACCGCCGGGGGTATCCCGCCTGGGAGATAGGGACCGTTACGGCCCCCCGGGGCAAGACCGGGGAGGTGGTCTTTGTCTAGGCCGGTGGATATTTTGGTCCTGGTTTCCGGGAGCGGCACCAACCTTCAGGCCCTGATAGACGCGGAAAAACAGGGCCGCCTGGCTCCCGGGAGGATCGCCGGGGTGGTTTCGGACCGCGGCGAAGCCTACGCCCTCAAGCGGGCGGCGGCGGCGGGGATCCCCGCCCTGACGGAACCGGTGAACTCCCGCCTGCCCCGGGAGGAGCGGCGGGGGGATCTGTCCCGGAGGATCCTCGGGATAGCCCGGGAAAAAAACATCGGCCTCATCGTCCTGGCGGGCTTCCTCTCGATCCTGGAAGGGGAGCTTATCCAAGCCTACGGGGGCCGGATCATCAACCTGCACCCAAGCCTGCTGCCCAAGTTCGGCGGCCAGGGTATGTACGGCCTCCGGGTCCACGAGGCCGTGCTTGCGGCGGGGGAAAAAGAATCGGGGTGTACCGTACACCTGGTTGACGCGGGGACCGATACGGGGCCGATTCTTTTGCGGCGGAAGGTCCCGGTCTTTCCGGGGGACACGGCGGAGGGCCTCGCGGAACGGATTCACCGGGAGGAACATATCGCCTTGGTGGAAGCCGCGGCCATGATGGCGAAAAAACTTAAAAGTTGAGGGAAAATTTATGAAACCACGGGCATTGATCAGCGTATTTAACAAAGAAGGTATTCAGGAACTGGCTTCTTTTTTAGCCGGATCCGGCTGGGAGATCCTTTCCACCGGGGGAACCGCGAAATATCTGGGGGAACAGCAAATTCCCGTCATTGATGTGGCGGCGGTTACGGGGTTTCCCGAATGCCTGGACGGCCGGGTAAAAACCCTGCACCCCGCCATACACGCGGGGCTCCTCGCCCGGCGGGATGAAAAATCCCACCGCGACACCCTGGAAAAACTGGGGATTTCCCCTATTGATCTGGTCTGCGTAAACCTCTACCCTTTTTTTGAAAAGGCGCGGGCCGGGCTTTCCCTGGAAGAAACCGTGGAGTTCATCGACATCGGGGGGCCCGCCATGCTCCGGTCGGCGGCGAAAAATTACCGGGACGTGCTGGTCCTCACCGACCCGGCGGATTATGGGGAAGTTATCGACGGGCTCAAGGCGGGCGGCCCGGCAATGGAATTCCGGAAGCGCCTGGCGGGCAAGGTCTTTGACCTTACCGCGGCCTACGACGGGGCCATCGCCCGGTACCTCCTGGACGAGGCATACCCGGAATACCTGCCCCTGTCCCTCCGCAAAGCCCAGACCCTGCGGTACGGTGAAAACGGCCACCAGGGGGCGGCCCTTTATTTGAACACCGACCGTCCCGGGGCGCTGGGGGCCATGGAACAGCTCCACGGTAAGGAACTCAGTTATAACAATATCCGGGATCTGGATCTGGCCTGGAAAGCGGCGTGCGCCTTTGGGCTGGATGCGGACCGTACCGCATCCCAGGGGGAAGCGGACCTGGATCGGGTTTTGCCGGACCTTTCGGTTAAGGCCGGGGGGATGCCTCCGGTCTGTTGCGTGGCCGTAAAACACAACACCCCCTGCGGGATAGCCCTGGGGAACACCCTGGGGGAGGCCTATGAAAAAACCTACGCCTGTGATCCGGTCTCGATCTTTGGGGGCATTGTCGCTTCCAACGCGCCGGTGGACGCGGCCGTGGCGGAAAGGCTGGGGGATCTTTTTCTGGAAATCGTGGCTGCCCCGGATTTTGAGGAAAAAGCCCTGGAAATCCTGAAAAAGAAAAAAAACCTCAGGATCATCCGTATCCCGGTTTCCCCCCGGGAGAAATGGGAATATGTTTCCGTGGACGGCGGCTTACTGGTACAGGAGGCAAACCGCAGGCTCCTGGAAAAATGGGATGTGGTTACCAAAACAGCGCCGCCGCCGGAGGATAGGGGGGATATGATCTTTGGGATGCGGACGGTGGCCTATGTTAAGTCCAATGCCATAGTGGTGGTGAAAAACCGGGCCGCGGTGGGTATCGGGGGGGGTGAAACCAACCGGATCTGGGCGGCGGAGCTGGCCCTGAACCGGAGCGCCCGGCTTATTGCCGCCGCCGCCGAAGCGGGAAAAGACGACGGCGCCCCCGCCCGGGTCCTGGCTTCGGATGCCTTTTTCCCCTTCCCGGATGTGGCGGAGGCCGCCGCCGCGGCGGGGATCAAAACCATCATCCAGCCCGGGGGGTCCCAGAACGACCGGCTCTCCGTTGAGGCCTGTGACAGACTGGGGCTTGCCATGGTGTTCACCGGAATCCGGCATTTTAAACATTAAGGAAGGGTTTTATGAAGGTTCTGGTTATCGGTTCGGGGGGAAGGGAACACGCCGTTGCCTGGAAACTGGCCCAGTCGGATAAGGTAACCCGGGTCTTGGTTGCCCCCGGGAACGGCGGTACCGCCGGGGAAGCCAAATGCGTGAACGTCCCCGTTCCCGGAGGGGATCCCGCCGCCGGGGAAACCCAGGAGGCCCTGGCCGATCTGGCCCGGCAGGAGGGGGTAGACCTCACCGTGGTAGGCCCCGAGGCGCCCCTGGCAGCGGGCATCGTGGACCGGTTTCGCGCCGCGGGGTTACGGATCCTCGGACCCGGCAAAAACGCCGCCCGGCTGGAGGCAAGCAAGGGCTTTGCCAAATCTTTTATGGAAAAATACGGCGTCCGGGCGGCCCGGAGCAAAACCTTTACGGATCCCGCCGCGGCGCTGGAGTATACGACAGAACACTTTGCCCAGGATAATCCGCCCCCCCTGGTGGTCAAGGCCGATGGCCTTGCCGCGGGCAAGGGGGTGATCATCGTCCTCAGCCGGGGTGAGGCGGAGGATGCCCTGGATGCCTTTATGCGGAAGGGAACCCTGGGGGAAGCGGGGCGGACCGTGGTGCTGGAGGATCACCTTGCGGGCAGGGAAGTGTCGATCCTGGCCGCGGTGAGTTCCGTCCCCGGGAACGCCGGGGGAACCATCCTTCCCTTTGTTTCCGCCCGGGATCATAAACGCCGTTTTGAGGGGGGCCGGGGCCCCAATACCGGGGGCATGGGGGCCATTGCCCCGGCGCCGGATTTTACCGCCGCCCTCCGGGAGGACTTCCGGTCTTCCATCCTGGAACCGACCCTCCGGGGCATAAAACAGGAGGGGATGGATTACCGGGGCTTCATCTTTTTCGGCCTCATGGTCCGGGAAGATCGGTGTTTTCTGTTGGAGTACAATGTACGGCTGGGGGATCCCGAAGCCCAGGCGGTACTTCCCCTTTTGGAATCGGATCTGGGGGACCTTTGCCTTTCCATACTTGACGGGAGCCTGGGGGACTTTTCCCTGAAATGGAGGCCCGGCGCGGTATGCGCCCCGGTAGTGGTGGCCGGGGGTTACCCCGATTCATACCGCAAGGGGGATCCCATCACCATAAACCGGGAGGATCTCGCCAAAACCGGGGCCCGGCTTTTTATCGCCGGGGCGGCGGGGAGTGACGGCGGGGGCCTTTTTACCGCCGGAGGCCGGGTCCTGGCGGTATCCGCCTGGGGCGCCGATGGGGACGCGGCTCAGGCCCGGGCCTACGAAGCCGTAAAGGCCCTGCGGTTTAACGGCATGGCCTTCCGCCGGGACATAGGCCGGGAATAGGGGCCGGAAACATCATCCGGCGGTTCCCAACGTTAAAGTAGCACCGATTTATTCTCG
>JAITKD010000203.1 GCA_031278575.1 Spirochaetaceae bacterium
AAAGATCCACGACGCCATAGCGAAGGCCTTTGCCGCGGTGGGAACCAAAAACGCCGGAGAAGCCGAGAAAACCGTGCGGGCCGTTACCGACCGGGTGGAAGCGCTTATCCGGGATATGATGACCCACCGGCATCCCCATTCCATTCCCGCCATCGAAGAGATCCAGGACCTGGTGGAAAACGCCCTGATCGAGGCCCGGGAAACCGCGGCGGCCAAGGCCTATATCCTGTACCGGGCCAGGCACGAGGCGATGCGGGACGTAAAAAAACTCATGCTGGACATTGATTCCACCATGGACGGTTATTTAAAACAGGAGGATTGGCGGGTAAACGAAAACGCCAATGTCAATTATTCCCTGGGGGGGCTGATCCTCCACAATTCCGGGAGCATCACCGCCAATTATTGGCTTAAAAACATCTATCCCGAGGAGATTGCCGAGGCCCACCGGAACGGGGATTTTCATATCCACGATCTTTCCATGTTTTCCGGTTATTGCGCGGGCTGGTCCCTGCGGCAGCTTATCGTCGAGGGCCTTGGGGGGGTGCCGGACAAGATCAGTTCCAAGCCGGCAAAACACCTCTCCACCCTGATGCAGCAGGCGGTGAATTTCCTGGGCTGCCTCCAGAACGAGTGGGCCGGGGCTCAGGCATTCAGCTCCTTCGACACCTTCATCGCTCCCTTTGTCAAAGCGGATAATTTAACCGATAAGGAGATCAAGCAATGCCTCCAGAGCTTTGTTTTTGGGGTGAATACCCCCAGCCGCTGGGGAAGCCAGGCTCCTTTTACCAATATAACCCTGGACTGGACCGTTCCCGCGGACCTCAGGGATAAAAAGGCCGTGGTGGGGGGTAAGGAGACCGATTTTACCTACGGGGATTGTAAGGCTGAGATGGATAGGGTGAACCGGCTTTTTATCGAACTCATGCTGGAAGGGGACGCCGAAGGCCGGGGATTCCAGTACCCCATCCCCACCTATAATATCACCGCGGATTTTGACTGGGAAAGCGATAACGCCCATTCCCTCTTTGAAATGACCGCCCGGTACGGGACCCCCTATTTTCAGAATTTCGTCAATTCCGACCTGGATCCCGGGGATGTCCGGTCCATGTGCTGCCGTTTGCAGCTCGACAAGCGGGAACTCCGAAAACGGGGGGGCGGTCTTTTTGGATCCGATGAACTCACCGGTTCCGTGGGGGTGGTTACCATCAACCTCCCCCGGATTGGCTACCTGTCCAAGGACAAAAAGGACTTTTACCGCCGCCTCCAGGACCTTATGGACCTAGCCAAGGAGAGCCTCATCATCAAACGGAAGGCGGTAACCCGCCTCCTGGACAGCGGCCTTTTCCCCTATACCAAGCGGTATCTTAACAAACTGGACAACCATTTTAACACCATCGGCCTCGTGGGGATGAACGAATGCCTCCTCAATTTCCTGGGGAATAAGGTAACCATAGCCACCGAAGCGGGAAGGGCCTTCGCCCTGGAGGTTTTGACCTTTATGCGGGAAAAACTCGCGGATTTTCAGGAGGAAACCGGGGAATTATTCAACCTGGAAGCCACCCCGGCGGAGTCCACCTCTTACCGCCTGGCAAAACACGATAAACGCCAATATCCCCGGATCATTACCGCCGGGAGCGGGGAACCTTACTATACCAACTCAACCCAGCTCCCGGTAACCCAGACCGAAGACATTTTCGACGCCCTGGACCTTCAGGAAGCCCTTCAAACCGCCTATACCGGGGGGACGGTGTTCCACGCCTTCCTGGGAGAAGCCATTGAGGACTGGTCTGCCTGCCGGGATCTGGTCAAGGCCATGGCCCATAATTACCGGATCCCCTATTTTACGATTTCCCCCACCTTTTCGGTATGCCCCGTTCACGGGTACCTCAAGGGAGAACATTTTCATTGCCCCCGGTGTAAGGAAGAACGGGAGGAGTCATTAAAAAAACAGATTCTCGAACTGGAACACGAGCGGGCCGCGGCCCTGGCGGCCTTGGAAACCGCCGGCGTGGGGGCCTAGCGGGGGAGGTATTTTAAAACGTATCGTAATGGAGTCCGTTTCAAAACCCGGTGGTTTTGAAGCAGCCCTAAAAATAAAGCGATTTAGGAGTATAAATGAGAAGCCTTGAGGTTATTGACAAGGATTTGGCCGCGGCGAGGGAGGCTCTTGCCCATACGGAAGGGACGACCGCGGAAGTGTACAGCCGTATCGTCGGTTATTACCGGTCGGTACGAAACTGGAACAAGGGGAAACGGGAAGAATACGGGGAACGGCGGCTTTACAAGGCCGGTTCCGGAACCGGGGATATTCCCGTAACCCGGAGGGAAGGGGAGATCCCGGCGGCAAAGGCAGGCGGAGTTACCCGGGAGGAGGTTCAGGCGGGAACCGAAGGGCGGGTACTGCTCTTTGTGCGTCCCGCCTGCCCCGCCTGTCCTTCCGCCAAAGAGGCGGCCCGGCGGCTGGGCCTTCCGGTGGATTATATCAACGCCGACACCGAAGAGGGGCTTGCCGAAGCGGTAAGACGGCAGGTACAATCCACTCCGACGGCGATCCTCCTCACCAAGGACGGGGAAGAGTTAAGCCGCGCCTGGGACCCGGGGGCTATCGCTTCTTTCAGTAAACTGGCCGCGGCGCCGACGGAAGAAGCCTTTCAAGAAGCGGCGTCCATGTAGGACGGGGATCCGGCATCGGAGGAAGGATGAAAAATTTTGAGGAACGGCTGGAAAAATTGGAGACCCTGGGGGAAAAGATCCGGAAACCGGAAATTCCCCTGGACGAGGCCCTTAAAGCCTTTGAGGAGGGGATAAAACTCGCCCGGTCCCTGGAAAAGGATCTGGAACGGGTGGAAAACCGGATCGAGATCCTCATGAACAGCCCTGAAGGGAAATTCGACGAATCCCCCGAGCTGGGTCTTTTTGACGACCAGGGCCCGTGAAGATGGATGTTCTGACGAAGTCCCGGATCCGGATCCTGCCCCCGGAGGAGGCCCGGAAGATAGCCGCCGGGGAAGTGGTAAACCGGCCGGCCTCCCTGGTGCGGGAATTTATCGACAACGCCCTGGACGCGGGAAGCTCCCTGGTGGAATTGGTTATCGAGGGGGGGGGCGTAGGCCGTACCGAAGTAATCGACAACGGGGACGGCATGGCCCGGGATGATCTGGAACTCTGTTGGTATACCCATGCCACCAGCAAGATCCGTTCCCTGGATGACCTGAATACCGCCGGCACCCTGGGGTTCCGGGGGGAGGCCCTGGCGGCCGCCGCCGCGGTGGCCCGCCTTGAGATTCTCACCAGTACCGACGGCAGGGAAGCCTGGCAGCTTGCGGTGGGCCCGGGAAACACCGGCCCCTGGATAACCCAAACCCGGCGGGCCAAGGGGAGCAACGTCCGGGCCCTGGGGCTGTTTGACACCATCCCCGCCCGGAAACGTTTCTTAAAACGGGAGGGGAGTGAAGCGAACCTCTGCCGCCAGGCTTTTATCGACAAGGCCCTGGCCTTTTACGGGGTCTCCTTCCGTTTTATCCAGGACGGAAAACTGAAAATATTCCTCCCCGCGGTAACAAGCCGGAAAGAACGGTTTGCCCAGGCCCTTTTGGCCGGTACCGAGGGGCTTTTTCTCCATGAAATCACCGCCGGGGGAACGGGATTTTCCGTAGTCATAGTCGCCGGGGGCCCCGAACTCTACCGGAACGACCGGCGGCAGCAGTACGTCTTCGCCAACGGCAGACGGATCCAGGATTATTCCCTGCTCCAGGCCCTGGAATACGGCCTTCAGGGGTGGTTTCCCAACGGGACCCATCCCATAGGGGGCGTATATGTGGATATTGATCCGATACTGGCGGATTTTAACATCCACCCCGCGAAACAAGAGGTGCGGTTTACCGATTCCGGGGTCATACATCACGCGATTACCCAGGCCCTGCGGGATTTCAGCCGCCGCCGGAACATGACCGGGATGGAGCGGTATTCCGGGGAGGAAAAAAGCCTCTGGGAGGGGGAATTCGTCCGGGAAAAAGCGCCGGATTACCGGGACGGGGATTCGCCGGCCTCTTCCACGGCCCTGGCCCTGGAAGCCCTGCTGGAAAACCCCCGGCCCTTCGCCCCTCCCCCGGGACGGAACCGGGGGGAGGATGCCCTCTCTCCGGAGGAATATACCCCCCCCTTCGGGGAAAACCCCGCCGGCCGGCCGGAATCCCCCCGGCTGGCGGGGAGGGTGTTTAACCTTTTCCTCCTTGTGGAATGGAAGGACCGGCTTTTTATCATCGATCAACACGCCGCCCATGAGCGGATCCTCTTTGACCGGTTTATGGCCGAGGCCGTCCCCATACAGGAGCTTTTGGTCCCCATCCCCTTTGCCACCGAAAGCGAGGAGGAGGACCGTTTCCTCTCCCGCTGCCGGGCGGAGCTGGCTAAACTCGGCATCGTCATGAGCGGAGGGGAGGAAGGGCGCTGGTATATCGAAGCCCTGCCCATTAATTGGCGCCTGGGGGACGCCGAAACCGTCAAGGAAATTTTGAAGCTCAAAACCGCGGGGGAAAACATGGCCGAACGATGGGCCGCCACCCTTTCCTGCCACGGGGCCGTAAAGGACGGGGACTACCTGGACGATACCGCCGCCCTCGCCCTGGCCGAGGCCGCCCTCAAACTCCCCGAGGCCCGCTGCCCTCATGGAAGGCCAATCTGGACCGAACTGAGCCGGGAAGAACTTTTTCGGGCGGTCCGGCGCCGCTAGGCCGGGAAGGGGCAGCAACAAAAAGCGCCCTCCCGGGTTTAAGGCGATATCCCGGCCGGGTTTTACCGGGATTTTGCGCGGGTCCTTACCGTTTAAACCGCAAACTCTCCAAGGTCGCGTCCCCCCGGGCGATTTCAAACCACAATTCGTTCTTGGCCTTCTCCCGCAATACCCGGTAAAAAGCGCCCACATCCTGAACGATTTCCCCATTGACCTTTAAAATCCGGTCCCCCTGCTTAAGGCCGACAATCGCCGCGGGACTATCGGCGACGACCTGGGCAACCAAAAGCCCCTTGGCGTTTTTGTCAAGGTTCAGGCTGCTCCGGGCCGCATCGGTCAGGGGAATAACGTACACCCCGGGCCATAAATTTTTATTATCCATGGTTACCGCTTCGGTACGGACTTCAATGCGGACGTCGATGTTCTGAGAAACCTTATCCCGGATAATGGTAAAGGAAGCCCGGTCCCCGGGTTTAATATCCCCCACGGTCATGGTTACCTGGTTGACGGTCCGGACTTCCCGGCCGTCAATATGGGTGATAAAATCCCCGGGCTGTATCCCCCCCTTGTCCGCGGGGGATCCCAGGAACACCATGGACGCCAGGGCGCCCCGTTTATCCTCAAGCCCCAGGGCCGCCAGGGTGTCCCGGTCAGGTTCCAAGAGGGAAACCCCCAGCCAGCCGTAACTGATTTTACCGTTGTTGATAAATTCATCTATGGAACGTTTGGCGTTGTTGATGGGTATGGCAAAACCCAGACCCACGGAACCGCCGCCGCTGGTATTACTGGCTATCCAGGTGTTGATCCCGATAACCTCGCCCCGGATATTAACCAGGGCGCCCCCGGAATTCCCCCGGTTGATGGACGTATCGGTTTGAATAAAATCATTGATATTATTCGCCGGTCCTCCGGTCCGCCCCACGGCGCTTACAATGCCCTGGGTCACGGAAAACATGAACCCCAGGGGGCTCCCCACGGCGATGGCCCAGTCCCCCACCCTGACCGTATCCGAATCTCCCAATACGGCCAGGGGAAAAAAATCGGAGGTCTTAAAGGAAACCATGGCTAAATCTTTACGTTCGTCCCTGCCCACCAATTCCGCGGGGAACTCCTTGCCGTCGCTGGTGGCCACGGAAATTTCGTTCACATCCTCCACCACATGGTTGTTGGTAAGGACATAGTAGGCGTCCTTTGCCTGCCGGACGATGATGCCCGACCCCAGTCCCTGGGACCGGAATTCCCGTTCCTGGCCCGGGTTATCGGGGGTCCCTTCCCGGGGGCCAAAAAAGAATTCCCAGGGGATTCCGTTAAAATTGGGAATCTGCTGCCGCCGGATAGAAACGGTCTTAATCTCTACCACCGAGGGGAGCACCTTTTCCGAAACCGAACGGAAGGCGGTCTGGAGGCCTTCGGCTATCAAGAGGGCATCCTGGGGGATCACCACGGGGTTTTCCTGGGCCCGGGCGGTCTTCGCCTGGGAGGGGGTAGAACAGGAAAAGGAAAGGAAGGCCAATGAAAAACCAAAAATCACCCCCATAAGCACCAGGTTAAATACCAAGAGGTTTTTTGATGATAACTTCCGGACGAGATTCATACTGCTACTCTCCTAAAAAAAGTATAAATTGTTGAGTTTTTCAAAATTTGCTATTAAAAAAACTCCCGGACGAGCGCTCTTTTAAAACTCCTCTGTTAAAGAAGTCGTTTTTTCAATATCTCATTTTGAAAAAAACTCTATTACGCCGGGTTTTGAAAAAGCGGTCAGGCGCCGCCTCAACCGGCCGTTTCTTCACGCAAATGTAAGGCCGCCTTCCAAAACTGAAGTTTTGGAACCGCCTCATCTATACATAATAATAATAAATCAGCCCAATGGTTACAAATTTATCCCCGGAGAAAATCCAGGTTATCGGTTAAAACTTCCGTATGATCGCTGAAAACCACCACCGTATGTTCCCAATGGGCCGAAGGTTTACGATCGGCGGTAACCACGGTCCAGCCGTCTTTCAGCACCGTAACGTCCCCGGTCCCCAGGTTGATCATGGGTTCAATGGCTATCACCAAGCCCCCGGTCATCCGCGGGTTGGGGCCGTGGGGGTAATTGGGAACCTGGGGGTCCTCATGCACCGCCAGCCCCACCCCGTGACCGCAGAAGTCCCGAACCACCCCATAGCCATGGGAATTGGCGTGGGCGTAGACCGCCCGGCCGATCTGGAGGAGCCGGTCCCCGGCCTTAGCCGCGGCTATGCCCCGGTCAAGACACTCCCGGGTAACCCGGTTAAGCCGGCGGGAGGCCTCGTCCACCCGGCCCGCTTCCACGGTAACCGCCTGATCGCTGATGTACCCCTCAAGATTTATGCCGCAGTCCAGGGAAACCAGGTCCCCGTCGGCTATTTTCCGCCGGGAGGGAACGCCGTGGATCACCTCCTGGTTGATGGAAATACAGAGGGCCCCCGGGAAGGGGTTGTCCTTCGGCCCGTACCCTAAAAAAGCGGGCCGCCCGCCCCCCTTTTTTATCCAGTTTTGCGCCCACCGGTCCAATTCTATGGTTTCAACCCCCGGCTTAACCAGGGGGATAAGCTCCCGGTACATGGCGCTGAGCATCCGGCAGGATTTACGGATCCCCTCGATCTGTTTTTCGTTCTTTAAGCGGATCATGGTTTTACACCCGCAATTTTTTGCGGAGTCCCCGGGTATTGGGAAGTCCGGGATCCCGTCTCAGGGCTTCCCGGAATACGGCCTCCGCGCCCCGGAGTTCCCCCAGGCGGATCAGGGTTTCCGCCAGGGACCGCATCCACCGGGCCTCGTCCTTGGGGGAAAAGCCCAATTCCAGCAGGGCCTCTAGACACTCCGCATAGGTTTCAGGCGTTACCGAAGGTTTGAGTTTGAGCCGGATGATTTCTTTAAGAAAGGCTTCAACCTCCTCTATGAAATGACGAAAATAGGGCAGCCGCCGTTCTTCCCGGATCAGGGCGATCAACAGCATAACCGCCTCATAATAACAGCGCCGTTTTTCCAGTTCCTCCGCCAGAATAAAGGTACAGTCCATCCAGTCTTCCCGATCCAGGTGCTTTTCCATGGAAAAATCAAGTCCCCCCTGGGCCCGCCAAACCGCCAGGGCCTCCTCCTCTTCCAGGTGGAGGAGGTTAAAAAACACCAGCCTGGCCTGACTCCCGGGGTCGTCCTGCCGTTCCCGGAGGAACGCCCGATAATCAAAACGGTAGGTATTGATAAAACGGCCGTAGGCCCGGTCATATTCATAACGCCGCTCCCGGTCCGAGAGGACTTCGTAGGCGGTAAGGAGCTTCCGCATCTTTTCCGCCGCCGCGGCCCCGGCAATATCCGGATGCAGCCGTTTAGCCTGTTCCCGAAAGGCCTTTTTAATATCCTGGGGAGAGGCGTTTTGTGTTATACTCAAGAGACTGTAATAGTTATCCATACCTGTATAAACAATAGAGGGGTAAAAAGTCTCCCCGTTTTTGAAAAAACCCCGGAATACAAAAATTCCCCAAGCGCGGCAAACTGCTAGGCTCCTATCCGCTTCCCCAGAAATTCCGCCTGGACGGGGGAAAGAATGATATCGCTCCAATTCACCAACATCCCCTCCTTTTCCATGGCCCGCATGAGGTTTGCCAGGGCTTTGGCGGTAAAGGGGGTGGTTTTTTTAAGGAAGGCGGCGCTTTTTTTCCCCCCCAGACTGCCGCCCGCCGCCAGTACCTTGGGGATCGCCTCGGGGAGTTTCCCCCCGAATAGAGATACCGCTTCGGCGGCAACCGCGATATATTCATATCCCGGCAGCCTGAAGCCGTCTTCGGTCCAGGCATCCAGTACGTCCACCCGGTGCCCCATGGATTCCATGCCCTTGGCCAGGGCGGTTACATAATCGGGAACGGCCCTTCTTACCGCCGGGGCGCTTATAATTGCTATCCTCATACCCTTGATCCTTACCCCCTTGACCGGAAATATCTTTTAAGCCTGTTTATACAGCTGATCGATAGACGGCTCCTTGACCAGAAGTACCGAACACTTGGCGTTTACCATGATTTCCCTATGGGCGTGGGAGATGATGTCCCGGGCGCTCCGGTCCCTTTCCCATCCTCCCAATACGATGAGATCCGCTTTTTTTTCATCCGCCACCCCGAGGATCTCCGTATACACCGCGCCCCGGCGCATTTCCCGCTCGATCCGTACCCCCTTTGCCCGGGCCAGTTCCTCCACAAAAGAAAGGTACCGGTCCCCGTTTGCCTCAAGGCTCTTTTCGTAGTCCAGGCTTTCTTCCTGAATAAAAATTTTACTCAGGGTGAGCTGGCGGATGGTAGCGGTATCCACCACATAGGCCGCGGAGAGGCGGCAACGGTAAAGTTTTGCCATCACTATGGCATACTTAGCGGCCAATATGGAAGCGTCGGATCCCGAGATCGCCACCACAATGTTGGAGAAAAGCGGCTTAATCATTCTTTACCCCTAAAGGTTGCACTGGCAACTCCTTTCTTTTTTAACAATTTACTCGTGAAGAAGGCGTCCCGGTCCCGCTCCTCAAGGGCCGATTCAATGTAAAATTTGGTGTCCCTGGCGGTGGGGATCACCATTTTTTCAAGGGCGTTCACCCTCCGCTGGGTTTTACGAACCTCCCGGGCAAGCCGCCAGGTAATGGTTCTAACCGCCGCCAGCTCGGTGAGGATCTTCAATAACTCAAAGAATTCTAACACGGTTTCGTCACATTCCGCAAATGAATTTGCGGGAGAATATTTTAATTTTGCCTGGGGAAGGCGGACTTCAAGGCCGGGGAGGTTCATCCCCGCCGCGAGGATCCGTTTTTCCCGCAGTTCAAACCGGTAGCGGATATTCCGGGAAAGCCGGTCCGCCCGTTCCCTCCCCACCACGATGAGCATCCGTTTCAGGGCGGGATAGGCGGTCGCCACCCGGGCATCCAGATCCCGTTCCAGGAGTTTTACCTGCTCCACCTTTTGCATAAGCTCCATGACGAGGATCTCCCGCTTCTGCTCCAGAAGGTCATACCCTTCCTCGGCGGTGGCGAGCCGTTCCTTAACGCGGAGAAGATTGCTTTTTGTGGGGGCTATCTGTTCCCGGGCCAATTTCTTTTCTCCATGATTTACAATTTACACTATCGAAGGGATTTTAACAATACGCGGCGGTAATTTAGCCGGGATGGGGGGTAACAATATGGGGGGCAAAACGTTAAATGGTAAACCCCGGTTCCGGAACTAACAAGACCGGTTTCGGGGTGGTTTTTCAAACCAACCGGGTTTTGAAAAAGGATCGCCGGCATCTATTGACTTCCCCTCCGGGGAAGATTACACTTCCTCCTATAGAGGTATATTTGGAGGATAGTATTACCATCGTTCTGGACAGTCGGGAGGTTCTGTCCGGGGTATGCGGCGCCAATGACGGGAACCTGCGGGTTATCGAAGGGTCCCTGGGGGGACGTATCGCCGCCAGGGGAAATGAGATCCGGCTGGAAGGGGTTGATGAAGCGGGAGTTCGGCGTTTCAGAACGATGATGGATAGTCTTATAGCCGCGGTTCGGGAGGGAGAAAGTCCTTCACCGGAATACGTCCAGGCCCTGGCCGGGGTGATCCCCCGGCCGGAAGCCGGGGCGGGGGGGGAACGGTTTACCCCCCCGGCGGGCGAAGCGCCCCAGGAAAACCCGGAACCCGAGGGCGCCGCACCCGCCGGCCTCCCCCTCAAGACCGGCCCGGAACTTATGCGGGAAACCCTCATCCAAATTCCCCACGGGTTTACCCGGGTGTTTCCCCGGACCATGAATCAGGCCTGGTATATCCTGGGTATGCGATCCCGGGATATAAGTTTTTGTGTGGGCCCCGCGGGTACGGGAAAGACCTATCTTGCCATCGCCGAAGCCCTGCGGCTGGTATTGTCAAAAAAAATACGCAAGCTGGTATTGACCCGCCCGGTGGTAGAAGCCGGGGAAAGCCTCGGTTTTTTGCCCGGGGACCTTACCCAAAAGATCAACCCCTACCTGCGGCCCCTCTATGACGCCATGGAATCCCTTATACCCTACGAAACCATCCGCCGGATGGAGGAAACCCGGTCCATAGAAATCGCCCCCCTGGCCTATATGCGGGGGAGGAGCCTCAACGACAGCGTGATTATCCTGGATGAGGCCCAAAACACCACCAAAGAACAGATGAAGATGTTCCTTACCCGGATCGGACAGGGCGCCCGGGCGATAATTACCGGGGATATCACCCAGATAGATCTCCCCAAACGGATCGATTCCGGGCTTTTACACGCCCTTTCTATTTTATCCGGTATGGAGGGGATCCATATTGCCTATCTTAACACCGCCGATGTGGTCCGGAACCCCCTGATTAAGAAGATTATACAAGCGTATGATAATGAAAAAAAATACTGAAGACCTGGGCGGCAGCGCCTTTTTTAAAGCCCTAAAACCTCACCGGTTCAGGCGCGGCCCCGCCCTTGCCACGGTTGTCGCCTTTGCCGTTTCCGCGCTGGTGGTAACCGGCCTTATGGGGAGTGACGGAGGGATCCACCGGAACCTGCGGGAGTTTGAGGCGGGCAAGGTGGCTGAACGGGATGTAACCGCGGAAATGTCCGTTTCTTTTATTGACGAGGAGGCCACCGAACTCAGGCTGGCGGCCCTGGAACGGCTGGTTCCGGCGGTATTTAAATACGACCACGCCGCGGGCGAGGAGATGCGGACCACCTACAATGGGTTTATCAACCTGGTGGAAGATCTTTTTGAAAAAGCCACTTCCCTGGAAACCTATCAATTTGCCGTTCACGCGAAATTTCCCGGGACCTTTTCCAATGAGACCCTGACCGTTTTGTTTAACGCCTCCGGCCGGGATGATTTCGGCATATACGGGTTATCCGTCCTGGAACACCTGATCGCAATGGGCATCTTTGCCCTGCCCGCGGCGGGACTGGAACTGTACAACCCCGATATGGTGGAGCTGCTCCATAATTCCGGCTCCAGGACCGAGCGGGAAAAGATCCCCGTGGATCAGATCCTCACCAAACCTAACGTCCGGGAAGAAGTGGGCCGCTTCGTTTCCGGGGGGGATTACCCCGCCGCTTACGGCGCCGTCGCGTCGGAGCTTCTTTATCCTTTTATCAGGGAAAACGTCTTTTTTTCATGGGAAGATACGGAACGGCGGCTGGCGGAAGTCAGGGTAAATCTTAATCCGGTAAAAAAAGAGATCCAGCGGGGGGAACAAATCATACGAAAGGGGTTTATCATAACCCCCGAGGATATGGTTAAGCTCCAGGCCCTCAAGGTGTCCCTTCCCGGCAGGGATCCCCGAATTATCATCGGAAACATCCTGCTCCTCCTTTTGATTTACGGCTTATTTGTTTTTTTAGGGGGCCGCCGTACCATCGGCAGGATATTAGCCCCCCGGGAAGTATATTTTTTATCCGCCCTGGTGTTACTGTATTTTATCGGCGTTACCCTGGCAAGGGACATCAACTTTAGTATCCGGGATTTTCCCATGGCTATTGTGATTCCCACCGCCCTGGTGGTGATGCTGCCGTCCATATTGCTTGGTTTCCGGATGGCCGTTGCTTTGGCGGTGGCCCTGCCCCTGGGGGCGTTTTTTATCGGGGCTTTCGACAGTTTTTCATACATCTTCGCCCTTACCTCCGGGGTGGTGGCCTCCTATGTCCTTCACGGGGCGGAACGGCGGATGGATCTGGTGAAGGCGGGGTTTGTGATAGCCATCGCCCATAGCATCGCGGCGGTGGTGATCCTCCTCCTTCAAAAGAGCCCCCCGGCGGAATATCCGATCATTTTATTCCTCGCGGCCTTTAACGGCATCGGTTCGGGGATGTTGGTTTTAGGGTTCCTCCCCCCCCTGGAGCACGTCCTTAACGCGGTAACGGTTTTCAGGCTGATAGAACTTTCGGACCTTAATTCCCCGATCCTGAAACGGCTTTTTACCGTCGCCCCCGGCACCTACAGCCATTCGGTGATGGTGGCGAACCTGGCGGAATCGGCCTGTCAGGAAATCGGGGCCAACGCCCTGCTTGCCCGGGTGGGCGCCTATTACCACGACATCGGAAAGATGGAGCAGCCCGACTATTTTGTGGAAAACCAGACCGCCTACAATAAACACGCCGATATCGCCCCCCGGCTTTCGGCCACGGTGATCCGCAGCCATGTAAAGCTGGGGCTGGAAAAGGCCCGGAGCCTCGGCCTGCCCCAGGAAGTAATGGATATCATCGCCGAACACCACGGTAACTCGGTGATAAGCTGGTTTTACCACGAAGCCCTCAAGCGGGAATCCCAGGTTAATATGGAAGATTTTACCTACCCGGGAAGGCCCCCCCGTTCCCGGGAATCGGCGGTGGTGATGCTGGCCGACGTAACCGAAGCCGCGGTAAGAACCCTTAAAAAACCCAACGCGTCCAAACTGGAAAAATTCATCCAGGAACTGATCATGGCCAAGGTGGAACACGGACAACTTACGGAATCGGAACTAACCTTCCGGGATCTGGAAACCATCAAAAACGCCTTTGTCCGGGTCCTGGCGGGGTATTATCACTCCCGGATCGAATATCCCAAGTTTTCTCCCAAGGAAATTCCGGTTCCCGGCGGGGGGGGGGCATGAACCGGGTCGCGGTACGCGCCGAGGAGGTCCCCCTCCCTTCCTGGGAAACCCGCCTCCGCGATTATTCCCTGCGGATATTGGAGCGTTTGCGCCGGGACGGCTGGGATCTTTCGGTTCTGCTCTGTAACAACGCCTATATCCGGTCCCTAAACGCCCGTTTTAGAAACCGGGATGAAGCCACCGACGTCCTCTCCTTTCCCCTGGGGGCATCCGACGATCATGCCGGAGAACGCCGGTATCTGCCCGGGGACATCGTCATATCCCTGGAATCCCTCGCGGAAAATTCAGGATATTTTCACGTTTCTCAGGATGAAGAGTTACGCCGCCTCCTCATTCATGGTATCCTTCATCTGGACGGATATGATCATGATACCAATGAGGGGACCGAACCGATGCTTCAATTACAGGAACGCCTCCTGGCGGAATTAGCCGGGGAGTATATTCTTTTATGAGTCCGGGGATATTTATGAAACTCTTTAGAAAAAACGATACCCGGATAGATCCTAAAATCTACCAAACCCTGGAATCGGATCAACAGGACATGATCCGGGGGGTGATGGAATTACGGGATACCACGGTTAAAGAAATTATGGTTCCCCGGATAGATACGGTATTTCTTTCGATAGACGCCGGGGCGGAGGAGCTATTACAGCGGATCGCCGACAGCGAACATTCCCGTTTTCCGGTTTACAAGGAAACCATCGACAATGTGGTGGGGATCCTCTATGTCAAGGATGTGCTGAAAAGCCTGGTCCACGACGGTTCCGTTACCATCCGGAACCTCCTGCGGAAACCCTTTTTTGTGCCCGAATCAAAACACATCGGGGATCTCCTCCGGGAATTGCGGCGCCGCCGGGTTCATATCGCGGTGGTGGTGGATGAATACGGGGGCGTGTCGGGGATCATCTGCATGGAAAACATCATTGAGGAGATAGTCGGGGATATTCAGGATGAATTCGACAACGAGACCGAGGATGTGCTTAAATTGGGAGAGGGGGTTTACCTCTGCGACGCCCGGGTTAATCTGGAAGACCTGACCAAGGAAATCGGGGTGGACCTGCCGGTGGAAGATTTTGATACCCTGGGGGGGTTTGTTTTCGACCTTTTTGGCAAAATTCCGGTAAAATATGAAAAGGCCGAACACGGAGGGTATGAATTTATTATTCAGGACATGGAAGGCCATAAGATCAATACGGTAAAAATAGTCCAGAAAAAGGAGTCTCCCCCATGACGCGGCGCCCCCTTTTTCCCCGGGCCTTTCTTGGGATGCTGGTAGGGGCGGTTCTTTTTGCCGGGGGCGGTTTCCCGCTCCACGGTCAGTCCGGGGCCGCCCGGTATTACGAACAGGGCCGTTCCTTTATGACCGGGGAAGACTGGTATTCCGCGGCCGAATCATTCCTGGAATGCCTCCGGCTTAACCCGGCCCATGCCGAGGGGACCGCCGCCCTGGCGGAGTGTTATTACGAACTGGGGGAATTCGATCAGGCCCTGATCTGGGTACGGAAGGCCCGGACCCTGGCCCGGGGGAACCCGGATCTGGCAATCCTGGAGGCCTTTACCCTCATCGCCCTGGGCCGGCTCGACGGGGCGGCGGCGCTTATCGCCGAGGTTCTTGTCCGGGAGCCCTACAACAAGGAAGCTCTTTTTGCCCAGGCGGAGTTGGATATAGCCCGGGGCAGGGGAGGGGACGCGGTAACCCGTTACCGGGAGGTGGTCCGGCGTTATCCCGACGACCGGCGGGTGCTCGTATCCCTGGCCTTGGTTTTAGGCTCCCTGGGGGATACTTCGGGGGCGCTTTCGTATATTGAACGGGCCCTGGAGGCCCATCCCGGGGATTACCGGATCTACTATTACGCCGCCTACCTCAATGCCAGGGCGGAACATTTTCCCCGGGCCATCCGGTACGTGGAGCAGTCCCTGTTCTACAAAAACGGATACGGTCCCGCCCGGTCCCTTCTGGCGTCCCTCCGGTATCGATCGGGTCAATACGAAGAGGCTGCCCGGCTTGCCGATGAAGCCATCGCCCTGGACCGGAACGACATCAGCGCCTGGTACCTCAAAGGCATGTCTTATATACGGCTGCGGCGGAATTCCGAGGCCGTCTCGGTCCTTTCCACGGCTTCCGCCATAGATCCCGATGATGAATTTGTCCGTTCCGCCCTGGAGGAAACCCTTATCAGCAGTACCGGCCTGGAAGATCCCGGCCGTATCCGCTGGGCCGACTGGCACTTTGGCCGGGCCCGGGATTTCCGTTCCCGTAATTTGGCGGAGGAGGCCCTGTTTGAATACCGCCGGGGCTTACGGCTGAATCCCTATGCCCGGGAACGGCGGGAGTACGCGGAACTGCTGCGGATCCTGGGGTATCCCGCCCGGTACCTGGAGGAACTGCGGTTTTTACAGGACCAGGGTACGGCGGATCCCGCGGTGAATGACGCGGTGGAAACCTACGACACCCTGTTATCCGACGCCCTGTTCAGGCGCTGGTCCGTAGACCCGGTGGAATTGTCCCGCCGTCACTGGAAGGTGGCGGTTTTTTCGGTGAATTCCCAATCCGCTTTTTTTCATGCCGATGCCGGGGCGGTGGCTTCCGCCTATATCAAGGACCTGCTCGTCCATGACCGGAACATCCTGCCCATGAACCTGGAACTGCGGCAGCCTTCCTTTTCCCAGGCCTTTCGGACCGCCCGGGAAGCGGGGGCGGATTATTTTTTGATAATTACCACCGCCGAAAGCGAACGGGACCTTTCCCTGCGGGGGGAGCTTTTTGTGGGCCGTACCGGTTCCCCGGCGCGTACCTTTTCCGCTTTTAGAACCGGGGCGGATCGGCTGCGGAACGCCTCCCGGAGTATGGTGGAACAGTTGGGGGCCGCGCTGCCCTTCCGGGGGGAGCTGGTACAGCGCCGGGCGGCCCAGGGCCTGGTGGATAAGGGCAGGGCCGACGGGGTCGCGGAAAACACGGTCTACGAAATCGTAAAAAAAGGCCGGCCGGTGATCCGCAATGAGGGGATAGGCCTCTCCTACGGGGAGGAGGATGTGGTGGGGACCCTGGTTATCAGCCGTACCGACGAGGAGGTAGCCTCCGGTACCATAAGCCGGAACGGATTTTTTGACCGGGTAGAAGCGGGAGACGAAATTATTCTCCAGACCCCCAAAACCGAACCCTCCGATACCGGACCGTCCCTGGCGGACCCCGAATTGCGGGCCCTCCTGCGGGCCCTGCGGTAGCCGCGGGCCGGTTCCGGGGGCTGTTCCCGTTTACACCCCGCCGGTTCCTCCCCTTCATTGCGCAAATGGGGTAAACTTTGTTTACCTTGCGTTAAAGCAGCGCCGATTGCGCCAACGCAGTTGGCGAATTCTCGATTGAATAAATCAGTACTTCCTTAGGTTTTTATGTTCCCTGATTGGTTGATCTATACCTTTTTGCGGGACCGGTCCATTCCTTCAGCCTGGATCATGGCCGGCGGATACGGGGAACGGGCTTGGGAACCGGCGGCGTCTTTTTTGATTCGTTGCGAAGGGTCCGTGCCCAAGAACCCGCTCTCGCGGGAACGCCTTGGCACGGTGTAGAAGCCTCAATCGCGGCGCCGGGGAGCTAACCTTTCCCTAATACCCCAGGAGTTACAAAAAACAAGGATAAGACCCTTCGCGAATAACGGTCTTATCCTTAAAATACAGGATACCGGCAAGACCCCTAACGGGTAAGCCGCGCGATGAGATCCATTACCTGCTGGCCGGCCTGGGCGCTGGAGAGCTTACCGTAGGCCACATTCTGGGCGATCAGGAAGAAACTGCTGTTCCATTCCGTATCCCCCGGCATATTGGGGTCCCGAGACCGGGTGTGGGCGCCGGCCACATCCAGGTAGGCGGCGATCTTCTTGGCCGCGGGAGTGGTGGCAACAATGGCCCGGCCTTCGGAGTTGACCGGCGTACCCGGATCCGCGCCCATGATCTGCCATACCCCCGGATCATTCACCCGGTAATTGATGAACTTGGCCGCGGCTTCAGGGTTCTTGGAGTTTTTATTGATGGCCATCATTTGGCTCATCTGGCCCCAGAGGGCTTTGGTTACTGCCGCATTGGGGACCTCAATGAGGTCCAGTTCATCGGTGGCGGCGTTCTGGTAATTGAGCAACTGATTCGACCAGATGATACAGACCGCTGCCTTTCCGGATATGAGGGAAGAAGATGACTCGTTGGCTTCGGAATAATCCGCCGCAACTTCCGCCGGGGGAATAAGCCCCGCGCCGCGGTAATCCGCCCAAAGGTCGAAGTATTTCTGGGCATCCCCAGCGGTGAGGCGGGTCTGCTTGCCGTCCCACATGGCGGTCCCGTTCTGGCGGCACCAATACGCGAAGAAGAAGGACTGGTCGGAGTTGGCGCTGTTATCCGCCAGGGGGTATACCCCCGCGGGGAGTTTCGCCTTTACTGCGGTAAGCCAGGAACGGAATTCATCCCAGGTCATGGAAACCTTTGGTAAGGGAGCGCCTACCCTTTCGAGCAGGGCCTTGTTGTAAAGCAGGGACGGCATATTCGCCGCCAGGGGAAGGGCGTAGAGTACCCCGTTCACGCTCCCCGAGGTAATGGCCGAAGCATCCACCTTGGAGGTGTCGATGATCCCGCTCTTCACGAAAGAATCCAGCGGAAGGAGGACGGACCCCACATCGTCGCCGACTTGCAGATTAGAAAAGTCCCCCCCCAGTTGGATGAGGTCCGCTGCATTGCCCCCCGCAAACTGGGTCTTGAATTTGTTGAAGTGATCCCCGGTTCCCGGAGCAGGCTCCGCCGCCACGATGATCCCCGTGTTTTCGGTGAACTTATCAATCGCCAGTTGGGTGTTCTTGATACGGGCCTCCCCGCCCCAGAAAGACCAGCGTACGGTTCCTGGGCCTGTAGCAACCCTCGTCTGGGACTGGGAAGCGCCGCCGGCAAAGACCATTGCGCTTGATACCGCAAACGCAGCCAAAACAAACATGCCTTTTTTCATGTTTACCTCCTAAAATATCCTAAAGGGTTTTACCCTTTGATACCCGTTGTAGCGACTCCCTGGACAAAATACTTCTGGAGCGAGAAGAACAGAA
>JAITKD010000167.1 GCA_031278575.1 Spirochaetaceae bacterium
ACAGCGTCTCCGGGGAACCGCGTCAGCCCTTACCCGATAGCCACGGAGCCGGTTTCGCCGGTTCTGATACGGATACATTCCTCAATGGGAAGCACAAAGATCTTGCCGTCCCCGATCTCGCCGCTCCGGGCGCCCCGGATAATGGCGTCGATGGTGGGTTTGACGAAATTATCGTTTACCGCGATTTCCACCCGGACTTTCTTCAATAAATTCACCTCAATTTCAACGCCCCGGTATTGTTCGGTGTAGCCCTTTTGCTGACCGCATCCCATGGCGTTGGTTACCGAAATCTTGTAAACTTCGGCCTTGTAAAGTTCCTGCTTAACCTCATTCAACACATGAGGCTGTATATACGCAATAATCAGTTTCATTTTGCGCCTCCTTACATGTTGCTAAAGATCTGGAAGCCCGTATAGGCTTCGGCCTTGTGTTCGGTTATATCGAGACCCACCAGTTCTTCCTTGGGGCTGACCCGGAGACCGGTGATGGCCTTGATCACCAGGAAGAGGATGAGGCTCGTCAGGGCCGCCCATGCCCCGACGGAGACTATTCCCAGGGCCTGAACCCCAAGCTGGGCAAGGCCGCCGCCGTGGAGCAGCCCCACCGCGGTCCCTTCCACATTACCCCAGATCCCCACCGCCAGGGTACCCCAGATACCGCAGCTCAGGTGTACCGAGGAGGCCCCCACGGGGTCGTCAATTTTGAGGACCTTGTCGATAAATTCAACCGAAAGGACCACCAGCGCCCCGCCGATAAGACCGATGACAATAGCCGCGCCGGGGGAAACCACCCCGCAGGGGGCGGTAATAGCCACAAGGCCCGCCAGGGCGCCGTTCATGGTCATGGACGCATCGGGCTTTTTGAACCAGAGCCAGGAGAAGATCAGGGCGGCGATGGCTCCCGCGGAAGCCGCCAGGGTCGTGGTAACGCAGACCCGGGCGATGTCAGGGCTGGTTCCCGAAAGGGTGGACGCTCCGTTAAACCCGTACCAGCCGAACCAGAGGAGGAATACCCCCAGCATAGCCAGGGGGATATTGTGCCCCGGAAAGGCTTTGACCGATATGGTCCCGTCCGCTCCCTTTACGTATTTGCCCTGCCGGGGGCCGAGGACCAGGGCGCCCATCAGCGCCGCCCATCCGCCTACGGAATGGACCACCGTGGAACCGGCAAAGTCGTGGAACCCAAGATTCGCCAGCCAGCCCCCGCCCCAGATCCAGTGACCGGAGATGGGATAGATTATCGCCGATATAAAACAGGTATAAATAAGGTATGACTTAAACTGGGTCCGTTCCGCCATAGCCCCGGAAACGATGGTTGCCGCGGTAGCCGCGAAAACGACCTGGAAAAACCAGTCCCGGTAATACGTGGGATCGTCCATAATACCCTTAAAGAAATCGGAAGTCCCGATAAGCCCCCCCAGGGCGTCCGTCCCGTACATGAAGCCCCAGCCGATTGCCCAGTACACAACGGCGCCGAAACAAAAATCCATCAGGTTTTTCATGACGATGTTGGTGGCGTTTTTTGCCCGGGTCAGCCCGGTTTCTACCATGGCAAACCCCGCCTGCATGATGAATACCAGCGATGCCCCAAGGAACAACCAAACCATATCCATGGCGTCGTTCAGGGAAAATTCCTCCTGGGCGAAAAGGGCGCCCCCTACACACAGCAGAATGATCGCCAAGACAACAATTTTCTTTCGCACGTTTTTGTCCTCCTCAATAAGTTGTTTCATTGTATCTAGCAGAAACCACGCCAAGTTTTAGAATAAAACTCCGTTTTTTGGAGGGAAGGGAAAAAAGAGCGAATTTTTATCGGGTTTAGCGGAAAAGCGGGGCCGAAACGGGAAAGGGCCGGATCGGGCCCGCAAAATCGGGCCTTTTCCCCTTCGATTTTTCATTTTTCAGAGAAAACGGACGGAATTTTCCTACAAAAATGTATGCTAAAAATGCCATTCCTACATTTTTGTATTTCTATAGAGGCGCCAGTTTATCCCGTAATGATGGACCCGCAGCCCTGCCTGCCGTTCGGTGATGCCCAACTGACGGGCCGCCGCGGCCATATTACCCCCGCTGATTTTCAGGGCCTCCACGATAAGCTCCTTCTCAAGCCGGGAGAGGGCCGCCTCCAGGGTGGTGGTCGGCTCCGTGTGGGTCGAAACCGCGGATTGCAGGCTGGGGGGGAGGTTATAGGAGTGGATCACCATGTCGGTGGAGAGGATCACCGCCCGTTCGATACAGTTTTCCAGTTCCCGGACATTTCCGGGCCAGGAATAACTGGTTAAAAGGTCGATGGCGGGGGTGGATATCCGTTTGATGAGTTTGCCGTTCTTTTCAGCGTATTTTTCCGCAAAGTGATCCGCCAAAAGGACGATGTCGCTTTTCCGTTCCCGCAGGGGGGGGATATGCAGGGGAAAAACGTTGAGCCGGTAATAGAGGTCTTCCCGGAACTGGCCCGCGGCAACAGCCGCCTCCAAATTCCGGTTGGTCGCCACGATAAGCCTGACATCCACCTTGATCGTGGATATTCCCCCCACCCGTTCCAGTTCCCGCTCCTGAAGCACCCGGAGGAGTTTTACCTGGATCTGGGGGGACAGCTCCCCGATTTCGTCGAGGAAAATGGTCCCCCGGTGGGCAAGCTCGAACCGGCCCTTGCGCTGGCTCACCGCCCCGGTAAAGGCCCCTTTTTCGTGGCCGAAAAGCTCGCTTTCGATGATCGATTCGGGAAGGGCCGCGCAGTTGATCTTGATCAGAACCTGCCCGGACCGTTTGGAAAGGCGGTGCAGTTCCGCGGCCACCAACTCCTTGCCGGTGCCGCTTTCCCCGGTGATAAGCACCGTGGCGTCGCTGGGGGCCACCTGGGTAAGCATTTCGTGGAGGCTCCGCATCTTCTTGCTGGTACCGATGATGGCGCTCCCCGGCGCGATCCGTCCCCCGGGGATCTTTGGCGTCCGTTCATCCCCGGGGACATCGGAGGCTGCCTTTTCCCGGATGCGGAACTGTTCTTCCATGATCCGTTCCCGGAGTTTGGCGCTGTCCGCTATAATGGCGGACACCTGTTCCAAAAAGGACCGGTCCCCGGCCATCCGGGGTTCGGGGTCATCCCCCCGGATCCGGCGTTCCGCGCTGAGGGTTCCGATGATGCCGCCTCCGGAACGGATGGGAACGCAATAATAGGTAAGCCCCGCCATATCCTGCTTGGTCCGGCTTTTTGCCCGGTTGAGGAAATGGCCGTCCCTGGAAAGATCCGGCACGGTAATCGCGAGGCCCGACTCAAAAACCCTGCCCACCAAACCTTCTCCCAGGCGGTAGATCCCCCGCTCCTTTTCCTCCGGGGTAAGCCCGCAGGCCTCCTCGATCCGCAAGAGTCCCGTGGTCCGGTCCAGGAGGGTAACCATTCCCCAGGTCAATCCCGCCCGGATCTCCAGGAGGCTTAACACCGGCCCCAGGGCGCTTCGGAGTTCCACGTGTTTATCCAGGGTCCGGGCGATATCAAAAAGCAGCTCCAACTCGGCCTGTTTCTGATCCCGCGGCGTCGTTTCAGCCGTAATTTGAGGTTCCATAGCGGCATGATACTACATTTATGTAGGTTTTTCTAGGGCACGTATATCCATGATTGTCAACCTTTTTTTGCCAGGGCTTGTATTTATAAGGCGTTCGACAATTTTACCTTTACCGGGTTATAATTGCCGAAAAAATTGCCGCGCAAGGGATTGGAAGGGCGCGTAAGCAGCCACGGCGCGGATCCCCGAAAAGCCCGGTTTCCGGCGCAAGCGCCGGAAATGCCCCCATGTAAAATTCCCGCCGCCCGCCGCCTTGACACATCCCCTCGTCTTTATGGTATAGTAAAATGATAGAGGGAGCAATGCCGAACGTATATTCGGAAGCGGCGGCCGCCAATAGGGAAAAATACCTGATTTTCACCATCCTGGGGAAGTTTTACACCTTCCCCTCCCGGTTTATCAGCGAGGTAACCGCTTTTAGCCATGTGTATCCCCTGCCCCTGATGCCGGATTATGTCCGGGGCATTATCAACCGTTACTCGGTGCCTTTCGCCCTTATCGATATCGGCCTGCTCACCAGGGAAACCCCCACCCCCGAAGTCAAGGTGGTAGTCCTAAAAGAATCTGTGGATAAGCTGGCCTTCCTGATTGACGATGTGGTGGATATTATCGATATTCCGGTTTCCGACATCTTAAAACTTGAACAGGGCGCGGAACGGGATGACGCTATCGATATTATCGAATCTTCCTTTGAATGGCATGACACCCATGTATTCGTCCTTGATATTCGGCGGATTATTAACCGGTTAAAAGCCGATTTTGAGCTTTAGAGCGTTTTATGCGGTATTTTGTATGTACCTTTGATCATTTCGCCCTGGGTATCCCCGAAGATTCCGCGGCCTCCGTCATCATCCATTCCGAAAGAGTAACCGGAACGGTCAACCGGTATGAAGGGGGGGATGTCTTTTTTTCTTTGCCCCATTTTTTCGCCCTGTCCGGCCTGACGGCCCGGCACGGTATTGTCTTGAAACCTCTGAACCACGGGGATTCCCCGGAACCTGAGGAGGGTCGGCAGGTGCTTTTGGTAAATTCCGTGGATCGGGAAGCGGATATACTCCCCGGGGATATCTACCCCCTGCCGGAACTGTTTTTGGCATCGGGGAAATTCCCCTTTTTTACCGGCATTTCCTTTGACGGCCCCGTCATGATCGTTTTTATCGATCCGGCGCTGCTTATTGCCCGGATGCTCCAGGACGCGGAAAGGGAATCGGCATGATAAAAACCCTTGTTGTGGACGACAGCCCCCTGGTGCGGACGATTATCCGGGATTTTTTGGAAAGCGACGGCTCCTTTACGGTCATCGGGGAAGCGGAAAACGGCCTGGAAGGGCTGCAAAAGGCCCGGGCCCTCAAGCCGGACTTGATTACCATGGATATTGAGATGCCCGTCATGGACGGCCTTGAAGCGATCGAAGGGATCATGAAAACCATGAGCATCCCGATTGTGGTGATCACTACCCAGGATACGGCCAAGAACGCCTACGAGGCCACGGTCAAGGGGGCCCTGGAATTTTACGCCAAGGTTAATTTTACCGCCGCCGTAAGTTCCGAAAGAAAACAGACGATCCTGGCCTCCCTCAAGCGGATATCCAGGATAAAGGAGCAGTCCCAAGCGCCGCCGGAACCGCGGCCCAACCGGGAGGTGGATGCCCGGGAGATCCGGGGGGTGGTGATCGCCGCTTCCACCGGGGGCCCTAAGGCGCTGATGTCCCTCTGCGCCGCTATCCCGGAGGAGTTTCCCGTGCCGATAGTCCTGGTTCAACACAATTCCTCGGGGTTTGACGCGGGGTTCGCCCAATGGCTCAACGATTATACCCCCCTTGCCGTAAAACTTGCGGAGAATCGGGAAAGCCCCGAAAAGGGAAAACTCTACGTGGCCCCCACGGATAAACACCTGATCCTGGCGGGAGGACGTTTTTTGTTGGACGACGGGGAGCCGGTACACAGCCAAAAACCCGCGGCGGACGTTCTTTTTAAAAGCGCCGCCGAATGTTGGGGCCCCCGGACCATTTCGGTGGTCCTTACCGGAATGGGCGCCGACGGCGCCGAAGGCACCCGGTATATCCGGCAGGCCGGGGGGATCACCATTGCCCAGGACGAAGAATCCTCCATGATCTACGGTATGCCCCTGGCGGCCTTTGAGACCGGTTGCGTGGACATGGTTTTGCCCCTGGGCGAGATTTCCGAGCAGCTTATCAAACTTACCCAACCATGAACAGCCCCTCAGACGCCCCGCAAAAGTCCGATGCCTCCTCCCCGTCCGTTCCGGCCCAAGGGGAGCCGGCGGATCCGGTTATCAAAAACTTATACCGCCGGGTGGAACAAACCCTGGGGTTCCGGGCTGCCGCCGATACCCTGGAAAGACTACGGGAATACCTGGAACAGCGGTACGGCGCCGATTGTTTTAAAACTCCCGGTTTTTATGAGCAAATCCTTCTGCTCCCCGAAGATATTTTTGCCGCCGCCCGGTTTTTAACGATCAACGAAACCTACTTTTTCCGGGAAACGGCCCATTTCGATCTCCTCCGGCAGGAATTCCTCCCCTGCTTCGCCCGGCTGGACTACCCGGTCCGGGTATGCTCCGCGGCAACCTCCATTGGCTGCGAAGCCTACAGCCTGGCCATGGTGATGGACGATTATTCCCGGACCATACGGTCCTTCCGTTTTGAGATTGACGCCTTTGACCTGAACCCCGACGCCGTAAAAACCGCCAAAACCGGCCGGTACATGGCGAATACCCTGCGGGAAGACGGGGAGCGCTGGAAATTCCTCCTGAACCGTTATACCCAGGCGGAGGGGAACGGTTTTGCGGTGGTTCCCGGCTTACGGAACCGGGTCCATTTTTATACCCATAATATCCTGAATGGCTTCTTGGGGCATCATTATGATCTTATCTTTTTTCGGAATACCCTGATCTATTTTTCCGGGGATAAACGTCAAATCATCCTCGGCCATCTGGCGGACGCCCTTTTGGACAGGGGGATCCTGGTTTTGGGAATCTCCGAGACCCCGGCAGTCAGCCATCCGCTCTTGAAAAGCCAATATGCCCGGGATGCGTTTTATTTTCAGAAGATTCCGGAAGGGATGCCCGCGGCGGCGTCTTTCCAAGCCGACCCCGTCCTGATCCCGTCCCCGGAACCGGCCCGGCCATCCCGGAAAAAAACCATGATAAGCCCCGCGGATCCTGAGGGAATCGCCGGGCTTCTGGACGACCACGAAGGGGGCTGCCCCATTATCAGGAAGCTGCCGGAGTTATTCCGAAAAACCGCGGAAGGAACGGAACCGCTTTCCGGGGATGAACTTTTTGCCGCCGTGATATATCTTTTGGGTCAGGAGGATTTCTCCAAGGCGGATACCCTGCTTTCTTTTATAGAAAAATACGATAATTCCGCCTTTGTCCTTTTCCTCCGGGGGGAATACCACTATTTCAACCACCGGAAAAAGGAAGCGGCGGTCAATTACAAGGAAGCGGCGGGTAAAAACAAGGCCTTTTGGCCCGCCTTTTACCGGATCTGTACCCTGACGTCAAAGGAAAACGCTGCTCAGTACGAATACAAAACCCGGAAGGCCCTGGAAAGCATTGATCAGGGCAAGGAAAAGCGTTATGAACTTTTTATCGGGGGCTTTTCCCCGGATTACTACCAGCGGGCTTTGGAGAAACGGCTCTTTAGTACCTACAGAAGCACTGATTTAGTCAATCGGGAATAAATCAGTGCTGCTTTAACGCAAGGTAAACAAAGTTTACCCCATTTGCGCATTGAAATGAGCAAATACATTAGGGAAACGCGATTAGCGTCAAGTTAATCAGCGTTTCCCTAATCCTGCTTTTTTCCATCAAATTTACTTTTTTTTAAGAAAAAACACGAAAAAACCCGCTTGAATTAAAGCAAATCAGTTTATAACGC